>NZ_JBBJNI010000129.1:0-12514 GCF_037719425.1 Daejeonella sp.
CGGGACCCATTTGTATGAGCATGCTGATATGAAAAAGGGGTTTCATCCCGATTGGAAATCGTACATTTTTAATTATGGACGAAATGAGGTTAAGTCTTTTTTGATAAGCAATGCGATCTTCTGGCTGGACCGATATCATGCGGACGGGCTAAGAGTAGATGCTGTAGCGTCGATGTTGTATCTGGATTACTCGCGTGAGCCGGGAGAGTGGATACCTAATGAATTTGGAGGGAATGAAAATCTGGAGGCCATTAGTTTCTTAAAGGAATTTAACGAAGCGGTTTATTCCAATTTCCCTGACGTGCAGACTATCGCAGAAGAGTCTACAGCGTTCCCTGGTGTAAGTAAGCCAACCTACACAGGCGGACTTGGTTTCGGCATGAAATGGATGATGGGATGGATGAACGATACATTGGAATATTTCTCAGAAGATCCCGTTCATCGCAAATACAATCACAACCGGATAACCTTCAGTACAGAATATGCTTTCACGGAAAACTTTATGTTGCCCTTTTCACACGATGAAGTGGTGCATGGTAAGGGATCTCTGCTGAACAGGATGCCCGGTGATGAATGGCAGAAGTTTGCCAATCTTCGTTTACTTTATATGTATATGTTCACCCATCCGGGCACCAAATGCCTTTTTATGGGGAATGAAATAGCACAGAGCAGAGAATGGGATTTTAACCATTCGCTCGACTGGCATCTGCTCGAACACGCCTCTCATCACGGTATTAATGAAATGGTCAAATCCCTGAATGCTTTTTACACATCAGAGCCAGCACTATATGAGAAAAGCTTCGAAAGTGCCGGCTTCGAATGGATAGAGGGCGGTGATGCGGAGAATTCTGTTCTTGTGTACTCCAGAAAAGGGCATCAGCCAAAGAATGATCTCCTCATAATCCTAAACCTAACTTCTGTTCCACGCAATTCCTGGCGAATAGGTTTGCCTGCCGAAGGTAAGTGGCAGATCATTCTTAATTCTGATGAACAACAGTTCTACGGAAGTGGGTTTGTGAAAGAGCAAGTAATCATTTCTGAGCAAATATTCTGGCACGGAAAAGAACAATCCGGCTTAATGAACCTGCCGCCTTTGGGGGGAATTGTGTTAAAATTAGCAAATTAAGGAGATTAGCAAATGAGAAAATTTGAGAATGAGCAAATTGCTTGACGGCGATGCACATTTGCTAATTTACTTATTTACACATTTGCTAATTAAGCTTCCCCGTAATTTTGTCGATCATTCGCATCACCTCGACAGCGTCTTTTGCAGAGCACGGATTTGCAGCCTGATCAAGAAAATATCTGACAACTTGCTCAATCATGGGCTGCTGTACATGTGGTAAATGATCGAACTCAAGTCGTTGGGTTTGCCCGTTTGTTACCAACTCGCATATGGCACCAAACACCTCGAAACGGATCATACCACTTGTTCCCTGTATTGCGCAGATATCTATTTCATCACCAAGCCGGGCATTAAAATCCCAGACTCCCGTGAATTTCACATCGTTCTGAAATAATATGTCGGCGCTTGCATAATCATCAGCATCATACAGGTTTGCACGGTTTAGTGATGTTCCTTCAACTTTTAAAGGATCGCCAAAAAAGAAAGTCATCAGGTCTAACTGATGCGGCGCAAGGTCGTGGAATAACCCTCCGCCGGATACAGCCGGGTTAGTGCGCCACGTGTTTTCACTGCCTGCCTGATAGGCTTGACGAAATCGTAGGTCGACCGAAAGGATATCGCCAATGGCTTTTTCATTAAGCAGCTGTAATATCTTAATGGACCGTGGCTGTGCTCTGCGGTAGTGAGCGATACTTAGCTTAGACGAGTGCTGTTCAGACGCTTTACGCATTCGATCTGCTTCTGCATAATCCAGGGCCATCGGCTTTTCTACGTAGACAGGCTTACCGGCTTCAAAAGCTTGTAAAGCGTAAGCTTCGTGATAGGCCGGAGGGGTAGCTATATAAATTGCATTAACTTCATCGTCATTGATCAGATTGCCGGCATCACAATACCATTTCTTTACGTTGTGCCTTTTTGCATAGTCTTCAGCTTTTGCAGCATCGCGTCGCATCACGGCGACCAATTCTGAATTTGGTACAAGGCTAAAAGCTGGACCGCTCTTTACTTCGCTGACGTCGCCGCAGCCAATAATTCCCCAGGATACTTTGTTCATAGGTGTCTTTTGAGTTTGTACAGTAAAAATAGATAATTGGATACTAAACGGGAACTATTTGAGCCAAGAGCCAGGAACCAGGAATCAAGACCGTTAGTCGTAGCTTGAGAATTTCTACTAACAACAAATTTCTTAACACTTGCCTAAATCCTGGCTCTTGCTCCTGGTTCAGTTTCCATTGGGGTAAAAAAAAGCCCTGCTCTATAAAAAAGCAGGGCTCCAGTTAGTATTTAAAATCTAATCAGGATTGTTATTTGAGAAATTCTCCGTTCAGCATCCTATGAATCCTACAATCCTAATCTATTTTACCGTTCCAATATGCTGAACAAGATCAATGATCTTATTTGAATATCCCCACTCGTTATCATACCATGCAACAACTTTAACAAAGTTGTCATTCAGGGCGATACCAGCCTTTGCATCAAAGATGGAGGTACGTGCGTCTCCTAAGAAATCCGTAGAAACTACTTCATCTTCAGTGTAACCAAGAATGCCTTTAAGTTCGCCTTCAGATGCATCTTTCATAGCTTTCTTTATCTGATCGTATGTAGCGCCTTTTTCAAGACGAACGGTTAGATCTACAACTGATACATCAGCAGTAGGAACACGGAAAGACATACCAGTAAGTTTTCCCTTTAAGTCAGGAATAACAAGGGTTACAGCTTTCGCAGCACCGGTTGATGACGGAATGATATTCTGATAAGCACCTCTGCCGCCTCTCCAGTCTTTTGCAGACGGACCGTCAACAGTTTTCTGCGTTGCTGTAACAGCGTGAACTGTTGTCATTAAGCCTTCAACAATACCAAAATTATCATGTAATACTTTAGCAAGCGGAGCCAGACAGTTAGTGGTACATGATGCGTTCGAAACTATATTTTGATTTGCTTTAAGCTCTTTGTGATTAACACCCATTACGAAAGTAGGGGTATCATCTTTCGCGGGTGCGGAAAGCACAACTTTCTTAGCACCAGCATCAATATGTTTTTGTGCGTCAGCTTGCGTTAAAAATAAACCTGTTGATTCAATGATCACTTCTGCACCAACTTCGTTCCATTTAAGATTTACAGGGTCTTTTTCTGCAGTAACGCGTATGGTCTGGCCATTCACAACAAGATTTCCGTCTTTAACCTCAATCGTGCCACTGAACTTACCATGCGTTGAATCATATCGTAACATGTATGCCATGTAATCTGGTTCAACAAGATCATTGATGCCAACTACATCAACACCATCACGTTCAATTGCAGCTCTGAAAGCTAAGCGGCCAATCCGGCCAAATCCATTAATTCCAATTTTCATCTGTTTATAATTTTGTTTTTAATTGTGATGAACCTGCCTGCCGGTAGGCAGGGCTATCATGATCTTATGCTCATTGCATTGGTTATTGATAAGATCATGATGCTTTCATGTTATTGTTTTTTGATTTTAATTGTTGTAAATCCGAAAGACTATTATCGCATGCGTTCATGCGAACTCGGATCCGTTTTTTAGTTTTTATTCGAGTAATATTTTAATAAATTATATATAGGCTCCTTAATTACAGAGCCTACGGATAAGCCATTATTTGCCGCAGCCTCATTTAAATAATCTTGAAATCCCGACGCAACGGTTCCTACCATGTGGATAGGTGCATCCGGATAGTTCTTTTTAAGCGGAATAATATATGTTTTCAGGTAGACATCAAACCCCCGGATCACGAGTTGTTTAACAAAAGGTTCCTCCCGGTGTTCCATTAAGAAATCAGCAAAATAACTCAAAAATAAGGCCGGTTGGGGCTGTTTGTACACTTTATCAAGTATTTGTGTCCTGTCCAGGTCATATTTTTTATGAAACAGTTTCTCAAACTCAGGCGGGATCTTACTATTCAGAAAAGCCTTCAATAAATGTATGCCCAGCCAGTTCGCAGATCCTTCATCGCCCAGTATGTATCCAAGCCCGTAATTGTTGCGATGAACCTTCTTACCGTCAAAGTAGGCAGCATTAGATCCGCTTCCAAGTATGCCTAATACACATGGTTCATCTCCGCATGCGGCCAGGGCTGCAGCTTTGAGATCATGGTCGACAACTACGCGGCTGTATCGGAAAAAAGATCCGAAAGCATCGGCGACAACCTCCTGGCGTTCTGGGGAAGAAGCTCCGGCGCCGAAGAAGTATACCCATTTGATTTTTTCAGCATTATTGATAAGCTGAACGTTTTTATTTAGCAACAGATTTATAGAGCTTTTATCATTGAAGAATGGGTTGATACCCTGTGTCTTAAACTCTGAAACGATCTTCCCTTTTTCTGCAAGCTTCCAGTCCGCAAACCTCGATCCACTATAAACTACCGCAATCATATAAACTATATAGATAACACATTTATCATTTCAAGCAGATCATCCTCAAGTTTAAAATGAGAAAAATGCAATGCTTCTTCAAGAGGCGTGAGTACGATAGAATTACCACGTAACCCAACCATCTGCCTGTCTTTGCCGTTTAGTAATGCCCTTACTGCTGCAAAACCCAGCCTGCTGGCCAATACACGATCAAAACTGCTCGGACTGCCCCCTCTTTGTAAATGGCCTAATATAGTGACTTTACTGTCGTAAAAATCAAATTTTTCTTTGACACGCTCGGCAACATGATATGCCCCTCCGTTTTTATCGCCTTCTGCAACGATTACTATACTCGACGATTTCTGATTATTTGCGTGGCTTGATAATTTCTCGATAAGCTCGTCTATTGCCGTATCTCGTTCGGGAAGTAAAACGGCCTCTGCCCCTCCCGCTATACCTGCGCGTAATGCGATGCACCCAGAATCACGTCCCATAACTTCAATAAAAAACAGACGGTCATGAGAGGCAGCAGTATCTCTGATCTTATCAATAGCTTCAATTACGGTATTGGTTGCGGTATCGAATCCCAGCGTGAAATCAGACCCATACAGATCGTTATCTATTGTTCCGGGAATACACAGTACCGGAATTCCATGGTTTTGTGAAAGACGGCTTGCGCCATTTGCTGTACCATCTCCTCCAATAGCAACAAGCGAATCAATCCCATATTCCTTAAGATTCTCGTAAGCTTTTTTTGTTCCCTCGTCGGTCTTGAATTCGAGACAACGGGCCGTCTTGAGAATGGTACCGCCAATGTGGATGATATTTCCAACATCACGGGCAGTCATATCCCAAAAATTACTCTCAAGCATCCCTTGATAACCCTGGCGTATCCCAACGACCTCTACACCCTCGAATAGTGCCGTTCTGACAACAGCGCGTATGCACGCATTCATACCTGGTGCATCACCACCGGAAGTAAAAACGCCAATTTTTTTTATCCCAGCCAATCTTAACTATCTGTTAGTGCAAACGAATATAGTGTGTATTTTTTACACTAAGTAATTTTTCCAATATTTTTTCATCCAGTTCCTTTTAATCATTATATATTTAGTCTTTAAATTATTGAGAGCCTTGGAAACTATCCTTCCCAAATTTGATTCCGTATTTTCGATCGATTGTGTAATTTTCGGTTTCGATGAGGGTGAGCTTAAAATCCTTCTGATAGAGCGGAATGTTGAGCCATTTAAAGATTGGTGGGCACTGCCTGGGTACATTGTAGAGCAAGATGAAAGTCTTGACAATGCCGCAGAACGCATTTTGTATGAACTAACCGGGCTTAAAGGTATCTATATGGATCAATTCTATACTTTCGGGGATGTTAACAGGCATCCGCAGGGTAGAGTGATTACGGTTGGCTATTATGCAATGATCAGGCTCAGCGGCAACAAAGATCTAAAGCCGGTGCCAATTACTAATTATGCGAAGCGAGCAGTGTGGACGCCTCTGGGCGAACTTCGCAAACTGGCGTTCGATCATGATAAAATATTCGGTAGAGCATTTGATAAAATCAGGAACAAGATTAGTTATCAGCCAATCGCCTTTGAATTGTTGCCTGAGAAATTCACCTTAACACAGCTTCAGCACCTGTACGAAGTCATACTCAATAAAAAACTGGATAAGCGTAATTTTCGCAAGAAAATGCTGAATTATGGGATACTGAAGGAACTTGACGAAAAACAAAAAGGTGTCTCCTACCGTGCCGCCAAGCTCTACAAATTCGACAAAAGAAAATACGCCAGATTATTTCAGAAGGAACTTTCTTTCGGGAAGTGACGGAAATTAGCAAATGAGATAATCAGCAAATCAGCAAATTGGGTGCGCTCCTCCATTTACTAATTTGCTCATTTCCAAATTTGCTAATTTACTTTCTCGGAGCAAGCTCAACATGATAACGCACCAGGTCATCTATAGGTGAGCGGATGATCTTGCCTACTGACATACCATACTCCACAGCGGTTTCTTCCAGAACGTTTCTGAAGTTATAGCCCACTGAACCAATGCAGTTAAACGTGTAGTCTTTATAGTTGGGGTAATGGCTGACAAGATTTGCAAAGAAGTCGACAAAAGAGGTCTTTACAATTCCCCTGGAGTATTCTGCGTGTACATTATTGTCATAAACAAATTTACTGAAGCTGGCGCAAAAGCGATTTGCCAATGGCTTCGTATAGATATTATCAGTGACCTCATCAACTGTAAGTTTATAAGTATCCCAAAAGCGTTGTCTTACAACTTCAGGCATATAACCTCGCAGATAATCGGTCAATAGTTTTTTGCCGATATAGCAACCGCTTCCTTCGTCTCCCAATATATACGCGGCAGAATCGATGTTGTGGACGATATCTTTCCCATTGTAGATACCAGTATTTGTTCCGGTTCCCAGGATAGCAGCAAAACCAGTGTCAAGTCCCAGCAAAGCTCTCGCAGCAGCAAGAAGATCATGTCCAACATGAATTTCTGCATTTTTGAAGACAGCTTTCATAGCATCGGCAACAATTTTTACCTTATCGTCTGTTGAGCACCCGGCGCCGTAATAATTCACCTCGGTGATCTCTTCAAGGTTAAGATCAGACGGAAGATCACTTCTAAGTGACTCTGTGATGTAGTGAGTATCGACAAAATATGGATTATAACCCTGGGTATTAAAGTATATTTTTTGACCAGTCTTATTCAATAAACACCAATTGGTCTTGGTAGACCCTCCATCTGCAATAATGATCATAGTTTCGTTCGCTTATAAAAAGCTAAATGTATGAATTTATACGAAAGTTAAAAAAATGGACAAAATAAAACTCTGTGCTTTAGCAAACCCTATTGACGGGGAGGCTGAGTTCATGTGTCTGGTTTCTACCAGTTCCCAACTCTAGCCATCCGGTTTTTCGACTCGTGAATTTATTTCAAAAAATATCTTAATAAGGCGGATAAAATTTAATTTTAACCATGGATGAAAAAAGAATGATCGTCGACCTTCGGAGCGATACCGTGACCCACCCTACTCCGGGGATGTTGGATGCCATGATGAGTGCAAAAGTTGGGGATGATGTTTTTGATGAGGATGAAACCGTAAATGCTCTGGAAAGGAAAACTGCCGACATATTCGGTATGGAGGCGGGCCTTTTTTGTCCTTCGGGAACAATGACCAATCAAATTGCTATTAAGTGTTTTACGAATCCTTTGGAAGAAGTCATTTGTGATGAAACTGCACATGTGTACAGATATGAAGGTGGTGGCATCGCATTCAACTCGTCGGCCTCTGTGCGTCTGTTGTACGGCGATAGAGGGCGATTAAATCCGGAACTAATTGAACCGCATATCAATCCTGATAATATTCATTATCCGAAAACTACCCTGGTTGTCCTGGAAAACACGGTGAACCGGGGAGGAGGAAGTTTTTATACAATTGATCAAATAGAGTCTATATATCATCTTTGCAGGATGAAAGGGCTCTCTCTTCATCTTGACGGTGCACGCATCTTCAATGCTTTGGTCGAAACTAAAGATGAAGCAAAAGACTACGGAGATCTGTTTGATGGGATTTCGGTTTGCCTTTCTAAAGGACTTGGTGCGCCCGTTGGATCTGTCTTACTTGGAAGTAAAGAATTGATTCAAAAGGCAAAAAGAGTGCGGAAAGTGATGGGTGGGGGATGGCGTCAGGCGGGATTTCTTGCTGCGGCCGGAATTTATGCTCTTGATAATAATGTTAAGCGGCTCACTGAAGATCATAAACGGGCGAGAGTATTGGGTGAAACGGTGAGTGGCCTGTCATATGTGAAAAGCGTTATGCCGGTTGATACTAATATTGTGATATTTGAACTTGACGGTCATCATAAACCCGATGAGTTTGTTGATCACCTTAATCATTCAGGGATTAAGTGCAACACCTTTGGTAAGCAAATGATCCGCTTTGTCACTCATCTTGATCTGAATGATTCTATGCTTGAATATACTGTTCAGGCGTTGAAAAAGATTCATTGAGATATCCAGCAAAGCATTTCTAGGCATTTTAAAAGAATTACATTTGTAGATGGAACCATCATCAGCAATGCCGCTCACAGGCCGAAATAACAATGCTCATGAAAGTCCGTCCGAATGGTTGGCCTGGGCGGACTTAATAGCTGATAAAAAACAATATATTGATGAAAAAGATCCTGATTGCCAATCGTGGTGAGATAGCGCTTCGTATTATGCGTTCTGCGTCTGAAATGGGAATTAAAACAGTTGCAGTTTTTTCTGAAGCTGATCGTAATGCCTTGCATGTCCGATATGCAGACGAAGCCGTATGCATCGGTCCGCCAGCATCTTCCCAATCATATTTACTAGGCGATAAAATAATTGAAGCCTGTAAGACGACTGGAGCACAGGGTATCCATCCCGGATATGGCTTTCTTTCGGAAAATGCAGCATTTGCGAGAAAGGTCAAAGAAGCAGGTTTGATACTGATAGGCCCGTCGCCCGAGGCGATGGAAATTATGGGTAATAAACTTTCAGCCAAAGCTGCCGCGCTTAAATTTAATATCCCCATGGTTCCAGGGACAGAAGAAGCCATCAAAGATATCCCGCTTGCGCAAAAGCGAGCGGTAGAGATTGGCTTTCCTATACTTATCAAAGCTGCGGCTGGTGGTGGGGGTAAAGGGATGCGGATTGTTGAAAAAGCCGAAGATTTTATAGAACAAATGGATCTTGCAGTATCAGAAGCCACATCTGCTTTTGGTGATGGATCTGTTTTTATTGAGCGGTACGTATCCTCCCCCCGGCATATTGAAATCCAGGTGATGGGAGATAATCACGGGAATATTGTTCACCTATTTGAGCGTGATTGTTCTGTTCAGCGTCGCCACCAGAAAGTTGTGGAGGAAGCGCCTTCATCCGTGCTGAGTCCGGAACTAAGGCAAAAGATGGGACAGAGTGCGGTGGATGCTGCTCGTTCATGTAATTACACTGGCGCCGGAACAGTAGAGTTTATTCTCGACGAGAATCTTGATTTTTTCTTTCTGGAGATGAATACCAGGCTGCAGGTTGAACATCCCGTGACTGAAATGATTACCGGAATAGACCTTGTAAAAGAGCAGATCAGAGTTGCAAGGGGTGAAAAATTAAGCTTTAAACAGGAAGATCTGGAAATTAACGGTCACGCAATTGAAGTGCGTGTATACGCCGAAGATCCTGCAAATAACTTCCTTCCTGATATTGGCAACCTGCAAACATATAAAACACCTAAGGGACCCGGAGTAAGGGTTGATGACGGCTTTGAGCAGGGAATGGATATTCCTATTTATTATGATCCGATGATAGCGAAGCTGATCACGCATGGCAAAGACCGGAAGGAAGCTATTGAACGAATGATCAGAGCAATTGACGAATACACAATAACAGGAATTCAGACTACTCTGGGATTTGGTAAATATGTGATGCAGCATCCCGCTTTTGTGAGTGGAGATTTTGATACACACTTTGTAAGTAAATATTTTACGCCGGATAATTTAAAGAATGCTGATAAAGATGAAGCCATGATCGCTGCTGTTTTAGCTGCAAGTTTTATGAAGATACAAAGCATTTCTGAAATAGGAACAAATGAGTTAGCTCCACTTTCCGCCTGGAAGAAAAATAGAAAAGAATATTAATTCATCGAACAATGTTTACCGGAATAATAGAAACTTTAGGACAGCTGAAAGAAATAAAAGCCGAGAAAGGCAATCTTTGCTTCACTGTGAAATCTGATATTTCTCTGGAGCTTAAGATCGACCAGTCAGTTTCACACAATGGAGTTTGTTTAACTGTGGTAGGTATTGCTGATGGTGAGCATACTGTGACGGCGGTCGAAGAAACTCTACTAAAATCTAATTTAGGAACACTTCAAATTGGTGATCTGATTAATCTTGAGCGCTGCATGCAAATGAATGGTCGTCTGGACGGGCATATCGTTCAGGGTCATGTTGATCAAACCGCAGAATGCACTGAGGTAAGGGAGCTTGAGGGCAGTTGGGAATATACTTTTAACTATGATTCTGCGCTGGGAAATGTAACAGTGGAAAAAGGCTCCATATGTATAAATGGCATAAGCCTTACCGTTGTTAATTCGCAGGAAAATTCATTTTCAGTTGCAATCATTCCCTATACATTCGAACATACTAACATGCAGCATCTGAGAGAGGGTGACGCCGTCAACCTGGAGTTTGATATAATTGGTAAGTATGTAGCGAGGCTGATGAAGAGAGATGTTATCTAATGTTAAATATGATACTCGTCTAGCAAACATAAAGAGGAACTTTTGTATTATTGTAAAAAGGAACAACTATTTATGTCGATCGAGAAAAAGGAATTCCAAGAACAAGAGCCGCTTGGTGCAGTCAGACCTGATCCATTATCACAGTATTTAAAGACTGGGGATAAACCCGCTTTTTATGCAAATGGTTTTCAAGCAGGTCTTACCCATTCTGATTGTTATCTTATTTTCAATCAGAACAAAGCCGATAAAGTAGCTATAACTCTGCCTTTATCAACAATTAAAAGTTTAAAAACTATTCTTTCTCAAATGGAGAATGATTATGAGAAACAGTTTGGTATTAAAATTTTAAGTTCGGAAGAATTAGTGTCAAGAAAGTCCAAACAAAAGGACAACAAATAAAAATGAATAGAAAATCATATACATCGTCATTTAAATTTTTGTCGTACCCTCGGCTTGAGTCAAATATTCCAGATCAGATTAGATCTCTGTATGAATTAAAGGATGGATGGGACTTTGGTGCTGGGAAGGGTATATCGAGTAGTGTTATCGAAAATGCGTGTTTTCTCTTTAACCATTTTCAGAAAAATGAATTTGATTACGCAATTACTCCAACTTCAGAAGGAGGTGTAAAAATCACTAGTAAGATTGATAAGAATTTCTTTGATATTACGGTAAATCCGGATTTGACGTTAGATATTACCCATGAGATCGGAGAAGGAGCAGATTACGAAACTGCGTTTGAGAGAGAAAATGTTAGAATGGATGAAATTGAATCATATTTAAATGAGCTTTTGATAAAATCATGCTTCTTATTAGAACGTTACACATCAGAAAATATAACCCCATTAAAAAAAGGTTTAATAGCGATTCATTCAGAAACCACGGTGGCGGGATATCCGTCATTGACATGGACTGCATCATCAGGAGCAATAAAAACTTATGCTCGCACCTAAAAGAATATTATAATCATGTCGTTAGTACACCAGCTTTCTTTTGCATTTTCGACTTTGACCTATTGAAGTCCGAGTTTCAACAAGCTAATGTTGAGGAGATTTCTATAGAACAAAGCGATAATGACAAAGGGGATAGTTGTCGCTATAATATTCTTGGGTTCAAGAACTCTCTTACGGATAAATTTTCTAAAAATTATTTCAAGAGTCCAACATTGTTTGTTTGTTGTAGGGGAAGTTACGCCCAAGTAAGCGAGCGAGAGTTTACAGCTCTTGATAAATATTCCTGCAATTGACATCCTTACTAATGGACTGAATTTTAATATCTCGTTACTTCCCCAACTGCGCAATCCTATATTTGCTATACTCCACATAGCTTTCATGATCCTTAGGAGGCTTCGCTTCCAGATATCGCTTATAATATTTTAAGGCTGTCGCTTTATCGTTTAGCTTTTGATCGTAAATGGTGGCCATCGAATAGATAGTCATGGGTTTATTCTCAAAGAACAGGCTTTTTTGGTACGACGCTAATGCGGATTTCATCTGATTTCTTTTCTGGTTCGAATCACCGATTAACGCATAATATTCAGATGTGTTGGGGCTGATACTCTCTTTCAACGTTTTATTGAAATACTCAATGGCCTTGGGGTAATTCTCTAGTGCTTTATAGCTCATGGAAATAAAATAAAGTGACGATTCAGTCTGCTGGTCGCTTTCTTCAAGACCGGATAGGATCTCAATAGCCCTGGTATACTTTTTAACCGAATAGTAAGCTTCGCCAAG
>NZ_JBBJNI010000130.1:0-12420 GCF_037719425.1 Daejeonella sp.
ATTTCTTCTCGTAACGTGAACGGAATTTATCAATACGGCCTGCGGTATCAACAAGTTTCATTTTACCAGTGTAGAACGGGTGAGAAGTGTGTGATATCTCAAGTTTTACAAGTGGATATTCGTTACCATCTTCCCATTTGACGCTTTCTTTTGTATCAATACATGATTTAGTTAAGAAAGAATATTCGTTAGACATGTCCTTAAACACTACTAACCTATAATTTTTGGGATGCAATTCAGCTTTCATCTTCAGTACTTTTTAAGAGGTGCAAATATAGAAAAAAATATAATTAGTTTAAAGGAAAATGAAAATATTTGGATTACGCTACAGCTTACGTGATTTATAACAGTGTTGCTTCGGTGGTCTCATCCGACTAAGCGAAGTAAATCATTAATCGGCTCTAAAACAGTTTATCATAGATCATTCTAAATGCCGGGATTGCCGCTATCAATATCAGCCACATGCCTCTTTTTGTTCTGTAATCCAGATTTCTGTCCTGCTGGGCATGAATAATCATATATGTTAGTCCGATAGCCAAAATTGCAGCGCCGATGCCAATAAATATTTTGTTCACGGAGTATTCGACCAGCGCTATTGCGGTCAGCAGTATTGCTAAAAATCCAAGTTCCCGAACCGTAAAAATCCAATTTGACTTAACAATGATTGGCTTTATAATATGCAGGAGTTGTTCAAGTTTCTCACTATTTTCAATTTGTGCCGGAATTTTAATTATGTTTTCTTTTGAAACACCTTTTATTGTAAAAGCACCATGTTGGTCTTTTGTAATTTCAGTCACCTCATTTCTGAGAATAGACACTGTCGCAGTATCATGTTGTTCACGCGTGATCAACTGATCCTCTAACGTTAACGTAAAGCTTTCAAATAATTCCCGTAGTCTCTTATCTAAAAGATAAAACGCAATGATTATCACCACAGCAAAAACCGCAATAAAAATCAGCAGCGGTGTCGAATTTTCAGGTGCTTTAAAACCTTTATTGTAGAAGACGCCGAAAAGGACAAATATCGCTAGAAGGGCACCGTAAACCCTTTTGGGGCGCCCTTGCCGCATGGCATCTTTGTAACCATTTTCCATTATTCCAAATTGTTCCATTCAGTCTTTCTTAAAATATAAATATTTTGTTCTGTTTAGTTCTATCTTGTTTGCATCGCCCTTCATCATTATTTGATCTCCTGACATAATTCGATCAGAACTCCTCCGGTAGTTTTTGGATGAATAAAGCATACCATTTTATTGTCAGCTCCTTTTTTCGGTTCGTCGCTTAACAGTTGAAAACCATCTGCCCGCAACCGGGCCATTTCCTCAATTATATCCTCCACTGCAAACGCGATGTGATGAATTCCTTCGCCTCTTTTTTCGATAAAAGAAGCAATGGGGCCCTGACCTGAGATAGCCTGGAGTAATTCAATCTTACTTTCACCAATTTTAAAAAATTCAGTGACGACTTTCTCAGTATCCACCACTTCAGTTTTGTAACTCTCACACCCCAGAAGTTTCCTGTACAAAAGTGAGGATTCCTCCAAATCTTTCACTGCTATACCTATGTGCTCAATCTTGTTCATGATGGTTTATTATGGCATAAAAATGACCATTTTATGTATATCTAGGTAGTGGTTTTTGATAATTACTGCAAAAAATATTTCGTATCTTTGTGTTATTACAACAGCTGGAAATAAATATACAAAAATGAATTTGCCGATATACTTAGATAACAATGCGACAACTCCTATGGATCCAAGGGTTCTGGATGCTATGCTGCCATATTTTAATGCAAAATTTGGTAATGCAGCAAGCAGAAATCATGCTTTTGGATGGGCTGCTGAAGAAGGGGTTGATTATGCACGCGAACAGGTTGCGAAGCTGATAGGTGCCAGTGAAAAAGAAATTATTTTCACTTCCGGAGCGACAGAATCTGATAACCTTGCGATCAAAGGTGTATTCGAAATGTATAAAGAAAAAGGTGATCATATTATCACTTGTGTTACCGAACATAAAGCTGTTATTGATGCATGTAAGCACGTAGAGAAATTGGGCGGGAAGGTTACTTACCTTGGTGTAAAAGCTGATGGATTAATAGACCTTGCTGAACTTGAAGCTGCTATTACCGAAAAAACTATCCTTGTTGCCATCATGTATGGTAACAATGAGATCGGTGTAATTCAGCCGGTTAGAGAGATTTCATCCATTGCTCATAAACATGGTGCATTGTTTATGACTGATGCGACTCAGGCTGTTGGCAAAATCCCTGTTGATGTGAATACAGATGGAATCGACCTTATGGCTTTTTCAGCTCATAAGATGTACGGACCGAAAGGTGTTGGTGTTCTTTACGTTCGCCGTAAGAATCCGAGAGTTAAGGTTACTGCACAAATGGACGGAGGCGGCCACGAACGGGGAATGCGCTCAGGTACGTTAAATGTTCCTGGTATAGTTGGTTTAGGTAAGGCTTGTGAGCTTTGTCGTCTTGAAATGGACTCTGAAGCAAATCGTTTATCCATTTTACGCGATAAACTACAGGCTTCTCTTACGACAATGGAAGAAAGTTATGTTAATGGCAATACCGAGTATCGTTTACCGCACGTAGCTAATATATCTTTCAAATATGTGGAAGGCGAGGGCTTAATGATGGCGATGAAAGACTTAGCAGTATCTTCTGGATCAGCCTGTACCTCGGCATCACTCGAACCGTCATATGTTTTAAAAAGCCTTGGTTTATCAGATGACCTTGCACATTCATCTATCCGTTTCGGACTCGGACGTTTTACTACCGAAGAGGAAGTTGATTTTGCGATAGAACAGACTAAAAAGGCGGTTAATCACCTTCGTGATCTTTCACCACTATGGGAAATGTTTAAAGAAGGAGTTGATCTGGACAAGATAGAGTGGGCAGAACACTGATTAAGTGGACAGTTGAGAGTTGACAATGAACTAAACGCTGTTCTTAGACATCCGGCCTGTTAACAGGTAACTTATAACAGACAAGCTAATGAAATTAACTAGACTAGTAAAACATAAATAATAGAAACATTTTTTCTTAAGAAGACTAAACATAAAACAATGGCATACTCAGAAAAAGTAATCGATCACTACACGCATCCTCGTAATGTTGGAACATTAGATAAAGCCAGCAACACGGTTGGTACAGGATTGGTAGGAGCACCTGAATGCGGCGACGTAATGCGCCTGCAGATTCAGGTCGATGAAAATCACATGATCACCGATGCAAAATTCAAAACTTTTGGATGTGGCTCGGCAATCGCTTCTTCTTCACTGGCGACAGAATGGCTGAAAGGAAAATCTATCGATGATGCAATGAAAATTGACAACATGGATATTGTTGAAGAGCTGGCTCTTCCTCCTGTAAAGATCCACTGTTCGGTATTGGCAGAAGATGCAATTAAGGCTGCGATCAATGATTATCGCATTAAGAACGGAATGGAAGCTCTTGAAGTTGAGAAATCTCACCACTAAGAGAATCTAATTCCCAAAAATAATAAAATGGTAACTGTAACCGAAAAAGCAAAAAGCAAAGTCGAGCAGCTTATGAGTGAAAATGGACTGGATAACGGCTATTTTCTTCGCGTCTCTGTTCAGGGAGGTGGGTGCTCAGGGTTATCCTATAAAATGGATTTCGATAACGAAGAAAAGCCCGGAGATCAGTTTTTTGAAGATCAGGGAGTTCGGTTAGCGCTTGATATGAAATCTTTCCTGTACCTGGCAGGTACGGAACTTGATTTTTCTGATGGATTGAACGGGAAGGGTTTTAATTTCCATAACCCAAATGCAACGCGTACTTGCGGTTGCGGAGAAAGCTTCTCTGTTTAATCCCTCGTTTCGCTCGGGATGACAAAAGGCATAGTGCCGGGATGAGAGGCCAGGCATATTAATTGTAAAAATTTAAAATACAGAACCCCGGATTTAGTCCGGGGTTTTGTATTTTAAAGGTATTCTGTATACTTGTTAAATATATAAATCGTTAAGTTATCCAAATTCCGCTCAAAATGAATCCAATAACCGAGTCCACTACTATTCCGATGTTACTAAGGGATGTGGTCAGTTACGTTCACGATGAAAATACCACTTTTTTACTACATAAGGTAAAGGACGCATGGGCGGAAGTTAGCTATAAACAGGTTTTGCATACTGCTGATGCAGTTTCCAGCTATTTTCTTGAAATGGGAATCCGAAAAGGCGATCGCCTGGGTCTGATCATTGAGAACTCCGTTGATTGGGTTTATTACGACCAGGCCATTCAACAGATTGGTGGGATTAATGTTTCTATATATCCTACATTATCTGAGCACGAAATTGAATATATACTAAAAGATTCGGAAGTAAAAACGATTCTTGTCGGCAACACCTTCCTTCTAAAAAAAATCCTAAAGATCGCAAATAACTGTACAGACCTTCAACGCATTATACCGGTTTTTGACGATTATGAAAAACATATCTCCGGCACTGATCTAAATGCAGGTGTAATTAGCTTTGCAAATCTGATCAGTGAAGGAGAAAAGTGTATTTCCCGTTATCAAAAGGATATAGACTCTCTACGAAAAGCAATTCTCCCGTCAGATATCGCTTCGCTGATCTATACTTCGGGCACGACCGGAACACCCAAGGGTGTGATGCTAACTCACTCTAATTTTGTTCAGAATGTAAGGGTTTGTTTGGATCAGATCCCGGTAATTGATCAAAATGACACATTTCTTTCATTCCTGCCCTTATCTCATGTGTTTGAGCGTACAGCAACTTACCACGTATGTTGTGCGGCAGGATCAAAAATTGCCTTCGCTCAGAGTCTGGAGCTTCTTGCGAAAAATATGGCCGAAGTTAAGCCGACGGTAATGAGCTGTGTGCCCCGTTTGTTAGAGCGAATCCACGATAAGGCCATGAAAACAGGGACCTCTGCGGGCGGAACTAAAGCCAAGATTTTCCTTTGGGCAATCGATACAGGAAAGAAACACAGGGAGGTTAGGGAGGCAGGGAAAACGCCTGGTATTTTTCTTAGCCTGCAGCAAAAACTGGCTGAAAAGCTTGTGTTCAGTAAAATTAAAGAAAAGACAGGGGGGCGCTTGAAATTCATGATCTCAGGAGGTGCTGCTCTGCCTAAAAATGTGGGTGAGTTCTTCGGAAATCTCGGGATTAAAATACTTGAGGGTTTTGGGTTAACAGAAACTTCGCCGGTTATGGCCGTCACAGAATACCATCGCCAGGTGTATGGTACTGTAGGGAGGATTATCCCGGGAATTGAAGTCGCGATCCAGGATGTGGAGACGAAAGAGATGATCAGTATTCAAACTCATGATACGTTTGATGAGAATTTTGAGTGCCCTGAGGGGGAAGTTATTGTTAGAGGCCATTGTGTAATGAAAGGCTATTGGAAAAAGCCCCAGGAGACAGCAGATGTGATCGATACAGACTCCTGGTTCCACACCGGTGACATAGGCCGTTTTTATAAGGGCAATCTTCAGATAACTGACCGGATCAAAAACATGCTTGTAAACGCCTATGGCAAAAATATCTATCCTACACCCGTAGAAAATACGTATCTGAAAAGCCCCAAGATCGAGCAGATCTTCCTTATCGGCGACAAGCGGGAATATGTTACTGCCATCATAACTCCCTCAAAGGAAACTCTACAGGAGACATTCAATTTGAAAGAAGAGTTTTTTAATCAAAAGGAACAGTTTATTGAAGACCAGAAGATCATCGACTGGCTTGAGGAAGACATAAAGAAATATTCCACTGAACTAGCCAAGTTCGAACGCCTGAAGTCCTTTATTGTTAAACGTACTCCTTTCAGCATTGAGGAAGGGGAAATTACTCCGACAATGAAAGCGAAGCGCAAGGTTATTGAGAAGAAATACGCCGGCGAGATTGACGAGATGTATTTGCAGGAGGTGTAGTAGTGCTGAAAGCCAGAAGCTGAAAGCCTTACGCGGAGAGTCCTGTATAACATTCTTATTTCTGTAAGCTCTTTAATAAAATCAGAATAAGGCCCTCAGCTTTCTGCTTTTGACCTTTCAGCTTAATAAAGTCTATTTCTTAAACATATCCTTAACCGTTTCCATAAACCCGGGTGAACGGCGCCTCGAAACAGAATGTTCTGAGTTGTCCGACATTTTAACTACCAAGCCATTTCTGTTGGAATAACTCTGCAGGTGCGCGAGATTTATCATTGTTGATTTATGGATACGGCAGAAGTCGCAATCGTCAAGAATACTTTCGTACTCTTTCAGATGCTTTGAGACTACTATTTTTTCTCCTTTCTCAATGTTAAATATGGAGTAATTGCTGTCGGCCTGGATATAAAGAATATTGTGAATGTTAAGTACATGGAACCCGTTTGAATGAGGCAGGTTTATTTTTTTGATCTTCTTTATCTCGTTCAGATTTTCATGCAGGCTATTAAATACCGTTTCATGACTCACAGCAAGAAGATCGTTTTCGCCGGTCAGCGCTTTCCATTCAGCAGCTTTGCCTATAGAATCCTGAAGTTCCTGGATATCTATTGGTTTTAATAAGTAGTCTACAGCGCTTGCTTTGATGGCTTTAATAGCGTACTGATTGTAAGCTGTCGTAAATATCACAGAGGTAATATTTCGCTGGAGATCGGGTAAAAGGCTGAACCCATCCTCAACCGGCATTGCAATATCTAAGAAAACAAGGTCGATCGTCTCTGACTTTAAAAACGACCTTGCTTCGGCTACTGATCTAGCGATGCCTTTAACCTTAACATCAGGACAATAACCGTTTATCAGGAAAAATAGCGATTGTCTTGAGTACTCTTCATCGTCGACTATTATGGCATTCATAGGCATATCCATTAATTAAAATCACTAATACCAATGTAAAAGTATTTTATTATTTAAATGAATCTGACTGAGGGAACGGTAAGGAGCCGTGATGATTAATATGTAATAACCTGTTGTTCAGTTGTTTCCGGAAGGTCCCTGAATTCGTATTGCTGGGTACGCAGTTGCGGTTCAAATCCTGCTTCCCGAATAGAATCCTGAATACCCTGAGACGTGAAGCGGTGTGGAGCACCGGCCGCGGACACGACATTCTCCTCGATCATAATTGATCCGAAATCGTTGGCGCCGGCCTGCAAGCAGATCTGTCCAACCTGTTTTCCTACGGTCAGCCATGAAGCCTGAATATTTTTTACGTTCGGAAGCATAATGCGGCTTAGCGCGATCATACGGATATATTCATCGGCAGTAACCTTATTGGTTATCCCGCGTATTTTTTTCAATAAAGTGCCATCATCCTGGAAAGGCCATGGGATAAAGGCAATAAAGCCTTTTGCATGCTCGGGCTTTTCCGACTGAACGTCACGCAGCCAGACCAGGTGTTCAAAACGTTCTTCTAATGTTTCAACATGACCGAACATCATCGTTGCCGAGCTAGTCAAACCCAATTGATGGGCTGCACGCATTACATCCAGCCATTCCTGACCGCCGCATTTTCCTTTGGATATTAGCCGTCTCACCCGATCATTAAGGATCTCGGCTCCGGCACCTGGTAAAGAATCCAACCCTGCTTCCATTAGAACCTTTAATACATCGGTATGGCTCATCCCCTCCAGCTTAGCAATATGAGCTATCTCGGGTGGCCCAAGAGAGTGCAGTTTTAGGGTAGGATAGAGTTGTTTTAATTCTTTAAACAGATCAACATAAAACTTAAGACCCAGATCAGGATGGTGCCCGCCCTGCAGCAGCAATTGCTCGCCGCCGTAACGGAACGTCTCCTCAATCTTTTGTTTATAGGTTTCAATGTCGGTAATATAACTCTCATCATGACCTGGTCGCCTGAAGAAATTACAGAACTTGCAGTTCGCAATGCAAACGTTTGTGGTATTGACGTTTCTGTCTATGATCCAGGTTACTTTACCATGCGGCACCTGCTTCTTTCGCAACTCGTTTGCTACATACATCAGCTCCGGTGTACCCGCATTTTTAAACAGAAAAAATCCTTCTTCGGCTGAAAGAAATTCGAAGTTTAATGCACGGATGAGGAGGTCTGAAGTGTTCACCGCACAAAGATACGTCTCAGTTATTAAATTAGAGAATTAGAGAATTTGTAAATGCTTAATCTGACTTTGATATGTGGATTCGGTCAAACCATTTAATTTTTATTTGCCCTTACCTCATTTGCTCATTCCAGAATTCGCCCTAAAATCCCTAAATTAGCACCCCTAAACGATCACAACTTTATGGTTTCTTTTGAACGCTTTACCCTTGATAATGGACTTAGAGTATTAGTCCACGAGGATCCGACTACACCCATGGCTGTATTAAACATCTTGTACGATGTTGGTGCACGGGATGAGGATCCGGATCAGACGGGTTTTGCGCACCTTTTTGAACACCTTATGTTTGGTGGATCAGTGAATATTCCATCATATGATGAGCCACTGCAGCGGGTTGGGGGAGAGAATAATGCTTTTACAAGTAATGATATCACCAATTATTATATCACGCTTCCCGCTGTGAATTTAGAGACTGCTTTCTGGCTGGAAAGTGATCGCATGCTAAGCCTGGCGTTTTCTGAGAAAAGCCTGGAAGTGCAGCGGAATGTAGTCAGTGAGGAATTTAAGCAGCGTTATTTAAATCAGCCTTACGGCGATGTATGGCTCAAACTGAGACCTTTGGCATACAAAGATCATCCCTATAAATGGGCAACCATTGGGAAGTCGCTTAAGCACATTGAAGATGCCACGATTGAGGATGTAAAAGCCTTTTTCAAAAAGCATTATAATCCTGCGAATGCTATAATGGTTGTTGGCGGTGATGTGAAGCTGGAAGAGGTCAAACGTCTTTCTAAAAAATGGTTTGGGAATATTCCGGCAATAGAAAAAGAGCATCGTAAACTGCCTATAGAGGGCACTCAAACCAAAGAGCGCCTTGAAACGGTAAAAGCAAACGTGCCGCTTGATGCGCTTTACAAAGTATTTCATATGCCAGCACGTACAGATGCGGGTTACTATTCTGCCGATCTCATCTCAGATATTTTATCCAGGGGGAACTCATCACGCTTATTCAGAAATTTACTTAAAGATAAGAAGCTGTTTAGTGATATTAATGCCTACCTGACCGGAAGCCTTGATGCAGGTTTATTCGTTGTAGAAGGCAAGCCTTTGCCCGGTGTTTCTATGGAAACGGCGGAAGCTGCTATCTGGACCGAGCTGGATCGCATGAGAAATGAGCCCGTGCCTGAACAGGAATTAACAAAGGTTAAAAATAAGATGGAATCAACTATGGTTTTCTCTGAAATGAGCCTTTTGGACAAGGCAATGAATCTGGCTTACTTCGAGCTTCTGGGTAACGCCGATCAGCTAAATTCGGAGACAGAAAAATATCTCGCTGTAAGCGCCGAAGAGATCCAGAAGCAAGCGCAATTCATCTTCCGTAAGGAAAACTCTTCTACCTTATTCTACTTAGCAAATTAAGATGATTGACAGAACACTGGCTCCGGCTTTCGGACAAGTTGAAAACATAGAACTGCTCGAGGCAAAGCCGATAGTACTTGGCAATGGCCTAAAGGTTTTTAGTGTAAACGGGGGCGAACAGGACCTGGTGCGAATTGAACTTATATTCGAAAATATCGCATACGATGCTTCAAAACCCTTGCAGCCCTACGCAACGAATACCATGCTTAATGATGGAACAAGAGAACTAAGCTCTTCCGAAATTGCTGACAAAATAGATTATTACGGAGCCTTCCTGCAAACTGATTTCAGCAATGATCAGTCGTCTGTGACACTTTATTCCCTTAATAAGCATTTATCTGCAACCCTTCCAATAGTAAAGGCTGTAATTTCAGATTCAATATTTCCTCAGGTTGAGCTGGATACATTCATTAGAAATCAGAAACAGAAGCTGAGTGTGAACCTCGAAAAAAATGACTTCTTAAGCCGGAAGATATTTAATTCGGTATTATTTGGCAATACATTATATGGATATGACACTCGTGCAGAAGATTATGACAGACTTACCCGCGACCAGTTACAGTCATATTTTAGTCTTGCTTACCAGCCCGAAAATTGTACGGTTGTCATCTCAGGAAAGGTAACTGACGAGGCATTGAGCCTGATCGATCAGCTTTTCGGGAATAGCTGGAAGAATGGCAAAAGCGTTAATCCGAACACCTTTAATTTCTACCAGGGAACCGGGCAGGAGCATTATGTTGAGAAAGCCGATGCTTTACAATCGGCTATCCGGCTTGGAAAAGTTTCTATTAACCGCTCTCATACTGATTTCCCAGGCTTTCAGGTATTGAACACCATTTTGGGAGGATATTTTGGCTCACGTTTAATGGCTAATATCCGGGAGGATAAGGGCTATACTTACGGCATCGGTTCGGCTCTCGTGTCTATGAAAAACGCCGGTTATTTCTTTATTGCTTCAGAGGTTGGAGCCGATGTATGCACATCTGCACTGGATGAAATTCATAAAGAAATTGAGATACTGAAAACACAGGAAGTAAGCGAACATGAACTTGACCTTGTGAGAAACTATATGCTGGGCTCTATGCTCGGCGGACTTGAAAATGCGATGTCTCACGCCGATAAGTTTAAGAACATCTACTTCTCGGGCTTGGGGTATGATTATTATCAAAACTATATTAAAACCGTCAGGACTATTTCCCCTCGGGAACTTCAGGCTCTGGCCAATAAGTATTTGGATTGGGATGGTTTGGAGAAGATTGTTGTGGGAAAGAAGCTGAAAGCTGAAAGCTGAAACTGAAAATTGGATAATCTATTTCTTTGTAAGTGCACTGTCAATCGTAAACTTCGGTGTACCTTCTCAATTCTCCATTTTTATTAGTAACTTTGCCCGGCAAGTAATAACCCACAATTATTTGCCATGCAACTCGATCCAAACAAATTCGTATCTGAAGGCCTTACATACGACGATGTCCTTTTAATTCCCGCTTATTCTGAAGTTTTGCCACGTGATGTGGACACCAGTACCTATTTCACCCGAAATATCAAGCTGAATGTTCCTATCGTTTCGGCAGCTATGGATACGGTAACCGAGTCGGGTTTGGCTATAGCGATTGCACAGGCCGGCGGTATTGGAATGCTGCATAAAAATATGAGCATTGCCGCTCAGGCGGATGAGGTGCGTAAAGTAAAACGCTCAGAAAGCGGAATGATCCAGGATCCTGTTACCTTAAATGAGGATGCGCTTCTTTCAGACGCCTTCCTCATCATAAAAGAATATAAAATAGGGGGTATCCCTGTCGTGGATGGGGATGGAAAGCTGGTGGGAATTATTACAAATCGGGATCTTCGTTTTCAAAAAGATGTAATGCGACCTGTCAGGGATGTTATGACAAAGGAAAACCTGATCACGGCACCGGAAGGCACGACATTATCTCAGGCTGAATTAATTCTTCAGGACTATAAGATTGAAAAGCTACCGGTCGTTGATAATGACGGCCGTTTAATAGGATTGATCACCTTTAAGGATATTCAGAAGTTTAAGAACTACCCTAATGCGTGTAAGGATGCACATGGTCGTCTTCGTGTCGGCGCTGCAGTCGGAGTCACTCCGGATACCCTGGATCGCGTAGATGCCCTTGTAAAGGCGGGGGTTGACGTTATCACTATAGACACGGCTCACGGACATTCGAAAGGTGTTATAGAAAAGCTAAAAGAAGTTAAATCAAAATATCCTAACCTGCAGGTTGTAGTTGGGAATATCGCAACTGGTGATGCTGCAATCGCTTTGGCAGATGCCGGAGCAGATGCTGTAAAAGTAGGTATCGGGCCAGGGTCTATTTGCACCACCCGGATCATTGCCGGTGTAGGTGTTCCTCAGCTTTACGCTGTTTACGAATGTGCAAAAGCCCTTAAAGGCCGCGGTGTTCCTGTTATCGCCGACGGCGGGATCAAACAAACGGGTGACATTGCTAAAGCAATAGCTGCTGGTGCAAGCACCATCATGGCAGGTTCGTTGTTTGCGGGTGTGGAGGAGTCGCCTGGTGAAACTATTATTTTCGAAGGTCGTAAGTTTAAATCGTACCGGGGTATGGGCTCAATTGAGGCTATGGAGCAAGGATCCAAGGATCGTTACTTCCAGGATGTGGAAGATGATATTAAAAAATTAGTCCCAGAAGGTATTGTGGGGCGCGTCCCCTTTAAAGGCTCTTTATCCGAAGTGATGTACCAGTTAATTGGTGGTTTAAGAGCGAGTATGGGATACTGTGGATCCGCAACAATTAAAGACCTTCAAAACGCAAAATTCGTTAAGATCACTGCAGCTGGGATGCGTGAAAGCCATCCTCACGATATTACAATTACAAAAGAAGCTCCGAATTATAGTAGGTAGGTAGGTGGAAAGTTGAAAGTTGAAAGTTGAAAGTTGAAAGTTGAAAGTTGAAAGTTGAAAGT
>NZ_JBBJNI010000131.1:0-12369 GCF_037719425.1 Daejeonella sp.
GTTGTTTTCCTAAAGATGTTCAGGCTCTGGCAAAGTCGGCCAGAGAGAATAATTACGAATTCAAAATCTTGGAATCCGTTATGCAGGTTAATGAGATCCAGAAAACGCTCATGGTAAAAAAAATGAGGAAATATTATAATGGGGATTTGAAAGGAAAGAAAATTGCTATATGGGGCCTTGCATTTAAGCCGGAAACGGATGATATTCGGGAAGCTCCCTCATTGTATATTATAGATGAACTTTTAAAGGATGGTGCGCAGGTGTGGGCATTCGACCCTGAAGCTATGACGAATGTGCAAAAGCTCAAAGGAGATAACATTCATTATGGTGCAAATCAATATGATATTCTCGAGGGTGCGGATGCCCTAATGATCGTAACCGAGTGGTCGGTGTTTAGAACTCCGGACTTTGAGAAGATGAGCTCCATTATGAAAAACAAAGTGATATTTGATGGACGGAACTTATATGATCTTCCAAAAATGATTGACTGCGGGTATTATTATAACAGCATTGGCCGAAAAGTAATTGATAAATTATGCTTGGAAACCGCATATTGATCTTGAAGTAAACGTATTGTTAAGATTTTATATATGCGTCGTTAAGCAGTGTGATTAATTACGTATTCAATCGACAGCATTATTCTACTTTTATTTTATCGTTAAGTAGCCTTCCTACAAGCAGTTCTTTTACGCATATAATCTCCGAGAAGTCGGCGATATAGATTTCTATTATGGTTTTCAATCCGGTATTGAGAGAACGTTAATCTTATTTCAGGTTCCTTGCCTATCGGCGCCAGCCCCCTGAGGTACTATTATCAATTTTAGATGTTATGTGGATATTTTTAATATTTTTGTCGAAAAAAAATCATGAAGGTAGCTTTGATTACAGGGATAACTGGGCAAGATGGTGCGTATTTGACCGAACTTTTATTAAAAAAAGGTTACTTTGTGCATGGTGTCAAAAGGCGTAGTTCATCCTTTAATACCGATAGAATTGATCATTTATACCAGGATCAGCATGACTCGAATGTTCGGTTAAAACTCCATTATGGTGATTTAACCGATTCTACTAATATAATTAGAATAATCCAGGCGGTCCAACCAGACGAGATATATAATCTCGCTGCCATGAGCCATGTTCATGTAAGCTTCGAAACTCCAGAATATACAGCTAATGCTGATGGTATAGGTACCCTTAGAATATTGGAAGCCATACGACTCTTAGGGCTACAGAAAAAAACACGAATTTATCAGGCATCTACTTCCGAGCTGTATGGATTAGTTCAAGAAGTTCCACAATCGGAAAAGACACCCTTTTATCCACGCTCTCCCTATGCAGTAGCTAAAATGTATGCATATTGGATTACCGTCAATTATAGAGAAGCCTACGACATATATGCTTGTAATGGTATACTATTTAATCATGAGAGTCCTGTTAGAGGGGAAACGTTCGTTACTCGTAAAATAACCCGAGCGACTGCAAAAATTGCGCTTGGACTTCAACAATGTTTATACTTAGGAAATCTTTCGGCTCAGCGAGATTGGGGGCATGCGAAAGACTACGTTGAAGCTATGTGGTTGATACTGCAACAAGAGAAAGCCGAAGATTTTGTAATTGCCACTGGAGTTACTACGTCAGTTAGGGAGTTTGTAAGATTAGCCTTTTTTGAATTGGGAATAGAATTGGAATTTAGTGGAGTTGGCGAACAGGAAAAAGGCGTTATAATACATATTAATAACGAAAAGTGCTTGGAACTAGGCATTGATGCAGGGTGTTTAAAATCTGGACAGACGGTTATTAAAGTAGATTCTAAATACTTCAGGCCAACTGAAGTAGATTTGTTGGTTGGCAATCCTAGCAAATCAAACACAAAATTAGGGTGGAAGCCAAAATATAATCTTTCCGCATTAATCAAGGAAATGGTGTTGTCTGATCTTAACCTGGTGCAAAAGGATGAGTATCTTGCGTCGGGCGGGTTTAAAACACTTAACTACTTTGAGTAAGGGTAAGCTTCTTTTCTACAGATAGTGTTTCAAAGGGATGCATAAATGGCGCCTCATAAGTTTAATTTTAATCGTTGCTTTTTATTAACAGATGGATCGTAGAAAATATTTTTGCAAATGAGTGAATACAAAATAGCAGTAGTAGGTTTAGGATATGTAGGACTTCCCTTAGCTATAGAATTTGCAAAAAAGTATAAGGTTCTGGGCTACGACATAAATTTGGATCGTATTAAAGAGTTGTCAGAAGGGTATGATAAAACGAGGGAGGCTGACTTGAATGATTTGTTCTGTGTTACAACTCAGAACGGCGGACATGGACTAGTGTTTTCATCAAATCCATTAGATTTGGCGGATTGCAATGTTTATATTGTCACTGTTCCGACCCCAATCGATCATTTTAAAACCCCTAATCTGTTGCCCTTATTGAAGGCTTCAGAGCTCTTAGGCAAGGTGCTGAAAAATGGAGATATAGTTATTTATGAATCAACCGTCTATCCAGGGTGTACAGAAGAAGATTGTGTTCCTGTACTGGAGAAGTTCTCAGGCATGAAATATAATGTAGATTTCTACTGTGGTTATTCTCCGGAAAGGATCAATCCTGGCGACAAAATAAATACCTTAACGAAGATAAAAAAAGTTACTTCGGGCTCTACACCAGAGATCGCCGAAATAGTTAATTCTTTGTATGGATCGATCATTACTGCCGGAACCCACTTAGCACCGAATATTAAAGTAGCAGAAGCTTCAAAAGCGATTGAAAACGCCCAACGGGATGTAAACATTTCTTTTGTTAATGAGCTTGCGCTGATATTTGATAGAATTGGGATTGACACGTCTGATGTTATTGATGCGGCTGCTACGAAATGGAATTTTCTTAAATACAAGCCGGGTCTGGTGGGTGGGCACTGTATTGGTGTGGATCCTTACTATCTGGCCCATAAGGCAGAATCACTAGGCTATCATCCTCAAGTTATCTTGTCTGGGCGTCGTGTGAACGACAATATGGGAATTTTTGTGGCGAATAAGGTAATTAAGCTGATGATTCATAAAGGTCTGGCTATAAAGGGAGCGCGGACATTGATCATGGGCTACACCTTCAAGGAAAATTGCCCTGACATACGAAATACGAGGGTAATAGATATTTATGAAGAATTAAAGCAATTTGGGCTTCTTGTCGATGTGGTAGATCCTTGGGCAGATGCATTAGAAGTGAAGGAAGAGTATGACTTGAATCTATTAAAGGAACCTGATGGGCAGTATGATGCTATTATTATTGCCGTTGCACATGATCTATTCATGGAATTTGATCTGGAAAAGCTTAAGCGTAGTGTTCGTAGCGTAATATTTGACACTAAATCTTTTGTAGATAGATCAATAATTGATGGTAGGCTATAGTTTATGAAAATTTTAATTACCGGAACGGCTGGCTTTATTGGTTTTCATGTTACGAACAAGCTATTACTTGAGGGACATGAAGTAATAGGTATCGATTCTCTAAACGACTACTATGATGTAAATTTAAAGTTCGCAAGATTAAAAGCTAGTGGGATTCCAATAGAACGTATTGTTTGGGACAAGGCTTTTCTAAGTGAAAAATTTATAGGATACAAGTTTATTCGTATGAACCTCGAAAACGAGGTTTTGTTGAATCATATATTTGAAGAGGAGGGTATTGACATCGTAATAAACCTGGCAGCACAAGCTGGGGTTCGTTATTCACTCCAGAATCCACGAGCTTATATTCAATCTAATGTCGTAGGTTTTATTAATATCCTTGAGGCGTCTCGAACTTTTAAGATCAAACATTTAATATATGCAAGTTCTTCAAGTGTATACGGTTTAAATACTGAACTGCCGTTCTCCCCTTCACAAAATGTTGACAAGCCTGCTTCTTTATATGCCGCCACAAAGAAGGCCAATGAGTTAATGGCTCATTCTTACAGCCATTTATATGATTTACCAACTACAGGACTAAGACTATTTACCGTTTACGGAAACTGGGGTCGACCTGATATGGCCTATTATAGTTTTACTAAAGCAATCGTTGCAGGGGATACCATTGAGGTTTACAACGATGGAAAAATGAAACGTGATTTTACACATGTATCGGATGTTGTTGATGGGATCGCTTCTTTGTTGACAAAAGCACCTTTTAAAAATGAAAATAGAAGTGAAAAGACAATAGGTTCAAGCGCACCATATAGAATTCTTAATCTTGGCAATAACAAACCGGTTAGTCTTTTGGAATTTATTAAAACCCTTGAGTCATCACTAAATAAAAATGCCGTCATGAAGTATCTACCAATGCAGAATGGTGATGTTGAGGCAACTTGGGCTGATATTGGGGACGCGGAAAGTTTATTAGACTTTAAACCTAGCGTGGATATTAAGCAAGGGTTAGATGATTTCGCTAAATGGTACCTGGAGTATGAGAAAATTGTATTATGATTTTAATAGGTAAGAAAGTTCTTGTTACTGGCGCTGATGGTTTTATTGGCAGTCATTTGGTTGAGGAGTTGATAAAAGAAGGTGCGAAGGTAAAAGCTTTTGTATATTATAATTCTTTTAATAGTTGGGGTTGGCTTGATTCGCTATCAAAAGACCAGTTAAAAGAGATTGAAGTGGTTTCGGGAGATATTCGCGACCCTAATGGCGTTCGCGACGCTGTGAATGACTGCCAGATAGTTTTTCATTTAGCTGCGCTCATTGCAATTCCTTTTAGTTATTTATCTCCAGATACGTATGTCGACACCAATATTAAGGGTACACTAAATATCCTCCAAGCGTCGAGAGATTTTAGCGTAGAAAAAGTCTTGATAACATCTACGTCAGAAGTATATGGAACTGCACAATATGTGCCGATCGATGAAAAGCACGCCAGACAGCCGCAATCACCGTATTCAGCATCGAAGATCGGAGCAGACGCAATCGCCGATTCATTTTATCGCAGCTTTAATCTACCCATTACTATTGTTCGGCCCTTTAACACTTATGGGCCACGGCAATCAGCCAGAGCCGTAATTCCGACGATTATCACTCAGCTTTTGAACGGAATTGAAGATATTAAACTCGGTGATCTCACACCAACGCGAGATCTACTATATGTTAAGGATACAGTCAAAGGGTTTATAGAAATTGCTAAATCAGACTCATTACTGGGTCACGATTGTAATATTGCCACTAATTCTGAAATTTCAATACGGGATTTAGCGCAGGAATTAATACGCCAGATCAATCCTAGCGCCAAAATAGTCGTTGATGATGAACGTGTCAGGCCAGAGGGTTCTGAGGTGTTTAGGTTATATGGGTGCAATAGCAAAATTATTGAGCGTACACAGTGGCGCCCAATGTTTAATCTTTCGCAAGGGCTTTTAGAGACCATAAGCTGGTTTAAAGTATCCGAAAATTTGAGCCGCTATAAATCAGAAATCTATAATATTTGATGAAAACCATTCCCTTTGAACATATTGTCGCATTTATTAAATCACAATTTAAAGCTCAGGACTTAATACCCTTACACGCCCCAACGTTTAACGGCAATGAAAAGGAATATTTAATTGACGCAATAGATTCGACGTTTGTTTCGTCAGTAGGCCAATATGTTACTCGGTTCGAGGAAATGATTTGTCATGAAACTCAGGCCAAGTACGCCGTGGCAATGGTGAATGGTACTAATGCGCTTCATATTGGCTTGATATTATCAGGTGTTAGGCGTGGTGACGAGGTGCTATCCCAAAGTTTAACTTTTATAGCGACATGCAACGCGATAAGTTATATCGGAGCAAGTCCGGTCTTTATCGATGTTGACCTTGACAGTATGGGAATGTCGCCCTATGCATTATCTGAATATCTTGAGAAGAATGCTACCATGGGGTTGGATGGGTTTGCTTACAACAAGAATTCAGGCAAACGAATAAAAGCGTGTGTTCCAATGCATACATTTGGGTTCCCATGTAGAATAGATCATATCGCTGTTATCTGCAAAAAATGGAATATTTTTTTAATCGAAGATGCTGCCGAGTCATTAGGAAGCTTATACAATAGCAAACATACAGGCCGTTTTGGGGATCTCGGAGTTTTTAGTCTTAATGGAAATAAAACCATTACTTCAGGTGGTGGTGGAGTTTTAGTAACTGACGACATTAACATTGCAAAAAGGGCAAAGCATCTAACAACCCAAGCAAAGGTGACTCACCCATGGGCATTTATCCATGACGAAGTTGCTTATAATTACAGAATGCCGAATCTTAATGCAGCTTTGGCTTGTGCACAACTAGAGCAGCTACAATCATTTGTTGCAAACAAGAGGCAATTGGCTGTACTATACCAGTCCTTCTTCGCGAATTCTAATATTAAATTCGTTACTGAACCAGAGCACTCTAGTTCTAATTACTGGTTGAACTGTATTATTCTTCCGGATAAATTTATAAGAGAAGAGTTTCTAGAATATGCAAATAAGCATGGCGTGATGTGCAGACCGGTTTGGGAACTGATGCACCGTCTCCCAATGTTTAAAGAGGCGGAACGGGATAATCAACAGAACAGTGAATGGTTAGCAGACAGGATAGTGAATATACCTAGTAGCGTTCGGTTATGAGCAACGGCGCAATATTAGTTGGGTATTCTGGACATTCATATGTGGTGTACGATATTTTAAACGCAAATCAGATCAGTTGTTATCAGTATTGCGAGGAAGCTGAAAAAAATCGAAATCCCTTCAACCTCACTTATCTGGGAAGTGAATTTGACAACGACATATTATCCCAAAATAGGGATTCGGATTTCTATCTTGCTGTCGGTAACAATGTCATTCGTTCAAAAATATATCAGCATCTTTCAAGACTAGATATAAATATGCCGTCGCTAGTTCATCCATGCTCTATAATTTCAAAATTTTGTAGTATCGACTATGGTTCTGTGATAATGCCGGGCGTAGTAATTAACCCGGCGTCAAAAATAGGAAAGGGCGTGATATGCAACACCTCCTCTGTGATAGAACACGAAGCTTCAATTGGAGACTTTGTGCATATTGCGCCCGGCGCCGTGTTGGCCGGAAATGTGGCGATTGGAAAGAATAGTTTCATTGGTGCAAATTCGGTCATTAAACAAGGGGTTCAGATTGGCACAAATGTAACTGTTGGTGCCGGATCTGTTATTATCGAAAATGTTCCTGATAATAGTTTAGTGTATGGAAATCCGGGCAAATTGAAATTATGAACAGGACTTTGATAATAGCAGAAGCAGGTGTTAATCATAATGGTGATATCAATCTGGCTAAGAAATTAATAGATGTCGCGGCAGAAGCGGGCGCCGATTATGTCAAATTTCAGACTTTTAAAGCAGCTAAACTTGTTAGCGTTGAAGCGAAGAAAGCCGATTATCAGAATAAGAATACCACCAATTCAACTGAAAACCAATTACAGATGCTGCAAAAGCTTGAATTATCCGAAAAACAACACTATGAACTTATGTCATATTGCTGCGAGAAAAAGATTAAATTTTTGTCGACTGCATTTGACTTAGATAGCCTGGAATTTCTAAAGAAGCTGGGCCTTAAACTATTTAAAATACCATCCGGTGAACTTACCAATTTGCCATATTTGGAAAGGATAGCAGAATTAGCAGAAGAGATTATCATTTCTACCGGAATGAGTAACATGGAGGAAATCGAAGAAACTATTGCTGTACTGAGAGGGAAAACCTCAGCGAAAATTTCAGTACTTCATTGTAACACCGAATATCCAACCCCTTTTGGTGATGTAAATTTATTAGCGATGAAAACCTTGAAGGATCATTTTGGGGTATCAATCGGCTATTCAGATCATACGGTGGGTATAGAAGTACCTATTGCAGCGGTAGCACTGGGCGCAGAAATTATTGAGAAACATTTCACTTTAGATAAGACAATGGAAGGCCCGGATCACGCTGCTTCTATAGAACCGCACGAGTTAACAGATATGATGAGGGCTATCCGGAATATTGAAAGCGCTTTGGGAAGTTCTGTAAAAAGGCCAAGTGAGTCTGAGTTGCATAATATAGCAATAGCTAGAAAAAGTATTCATTTGTCGAGGGCAAAATTGAGCGGTTCGCAAATTAAGGAAGACGACCTTGAAATGTTAAGACCAGGCGATGGCATCTCGCCAATGAAATTCAGGAATATTTTGGGTCTAAAATGTAAATTCGATCTGCCAAAAGGTCACAAATTATCTTTTAATGATTTAGATAAATGAGAATTGCTATCCTCACCAGTTCACGAGCCGATTATGGAATATATCTTCCATTATTGAAGAAGCTGAAAAAGGAACCATTTTTTAATTTATCACTCATTGTATTTGGTACTCATTTGTCCGTGTCTCATGGAAATACCTTCAAGGAGATTGAAAAAGACGGATTCGAAATAGAATTCAAGTTAAATACTGTCCCAGAGTTTGATAGCCCTGGAGCAATTTCTGACGCAATTGGTGAAACGATAAAATTGTTTAGTAAATTTTGGATGCAGCAAAAAGATGAGTTTGATCTGGTATTTTGCCTGGGAGACAGATATGAAATGTTTGCTGCTGTGGTCGCCGGGATTCCTTTGCAGATCGCCTTCGCGCATATTCACGGCGGCGAAACTACGCTGGGAGCAATAGATAATGTTTTTCGCCACAGTATTACACTAGCGTCAAAATTTCATTTCGCAGCCACGGCAATGAGTGCTGCACGTGTTAAAGAGTTGATTTCTACAAATGAGAATGTGTACAATGTTGGATCTTTAAGTCTTGACAATTTAAAAAAGTTGAATCTTTTGACTATAGATGAATTTAAAGTAAAGTGGGGGATTGACCTTTCCAAAAGTACAATCCTCACTACTTTTCATCCCGAAACGGTTGCGATGAATAAAAACGAATTGTTTACAGGAGAACTAATTATAGCTTTAAAGTCTTTGACTGGTTATCAGGTATTAATTACAATGCCTAATGCAGACACATTAGGGAGTTCAGTGCGTAGGAAACTTATAGAAGAATTTCAGTATTCCGAACACGTATTTCTTATAGAAAATCTAGGGTCTCAGAGTTATTTTACGGCCATGAAATTTTGTAGTTATATGCTTGGAAACACCTCTAGCGGCATTATTGAAGCTTCTTCTTTTGGAAAGTATGTAATTAACATTGGAGATCGTCAGAAAGGTAGAGAATCTGGTCCGAATGTGATTCATACACCGATTGACGCCCACGCGATTTTACAGACTGTTAAAGACATCGAAACTTTCCCTAATTTAAGAAGTGTAAACATCTATTACAATGGTGGTGCAGCTGATAAAGTGATAGAAGTATTGCATTCCACATACATTAATTAAATGAAATACGATTACAAAAGGCATTTAGTAACGAGATCAACGTCTATAAGAGATTGCTTAACACTGTTAAACGATTTAGCTATAGATGCGATTCTTTTTGTTGTTGATGAAGAGGGGAAATTATTAGGGTCATTGACTGACGGAGACGTAAGGAGAGGATTAATAAACGACTTGGGTTTGCATGACAATATTGATCGGTTCATTCAAACTCATACAAAATGTATCACAAGAGGTAATTACACTATTCAGCAAATAATAAAACTCAGAGATGATGGCTTCAATGTGATTCCTGTTATCAGTTCAACTGGGATCATTCTCAATGTGATCAATTTTAAATATATAAAGTCCTATTTGCCGATCGATGCTGTGATTATGGCTGGTGGAAGAGGCGAGCGGCTTCGACCATTGACAGATGAAATTCCGAAACCGTTGCTCATAGTGGGCGATAAAGCAATTATTAAACATAATCTGGATCGTCTTGTGAGTTTTGGTATTGATGATTTTTGGATCTCAGTTCGTTATTTGGGGGATAAAATAAAGGAATTTGTTGGGAATGGGAAGAATCTTGGGATAAGAATCAAATACCTGGATGAGGTCGATCCTCTAGGTACGATAGGATGCATTTCACTTATTCCAGAGTTTGAACATGAATATATTCTGGTTACAAATTCTGATATTCTGACAAACTTAGATTATGAAAAGTTTTTCCTGGAGTTTATGGATTCTGGCGCAGATTTTTCTGTGGCTACCATTCCATACAACGTAAATGTGCCCTATGCTGTTCTTGAGACTAATGAAAATTTAATAGCGAGCTTTAAGGAAAAGCCTACATACACATATTATGCGAATGCGGGTATTTATCTCATGAAAAAGGAGATTTGTCAAAAAATACCCAAAAATGAATTTTACAATGCTACAGATCTTTTAGAAAATTTAATTCTTGATGGTTATAAAGTTACTTCCTATCCTCTTCGAGGTTATTGGTTAGATATTGGTAAGCATGACGATTATAAAAAAGCGCAGGATGATATTAATTTTATAACTTTTTGATATGAATAGCCTGATCACAATTTGCGCTAGAGGAGGTTCTAAAGGTATTCCAGGAAAGAATATTAAGATGTTAAATGGCTTTCCTCTGTTAACTTATACCATTAATGTTGCTAAGCAATTTGCCAAGGTACATGGATCTGATATTGCAGTTTCAACGGATGATTCTGCTATTCAGGCTGTGGCGGCTGATTATGGGATATATAATGATTATTCCAGACCTGCCCATCTTGCAACCGATACAGCAGGGAAGATTGACACAATCAGAGACTTGTTAAACTTTCAGGAATCACGGCAAAGCATTACCTATGACTTTATATTGGATCTGGATGTTACCTCTCCTTTAAGGACTCTCGAGGATTTACTGAATGCCCAAAAACTTTTGTTTGCTGATAAATATGCAGTAAACCTTTTTTCTGTAAATAATGCAGCTCGTAATCCATATTTTAATATGGTGGAGAAAAAGGAAAACAATTACTACAATCTAGTGAAAGGGCAGCCCGGTGTTATGACAAGGCAAACAGCTCCACTAGTATATGATCTGAATGCATCTTTTTACTTTTATAAAAGGCAATTTTTCACGCTGGATCTAAAGAATGTCTTTACCGATAAATCTTTGATTTATTTGATGCCTCACATATGTTTTGATCTGGACCATTCAATTGATTTTGAATTTTTAGATTTTTTGTTGAAATACAAGAAATTAGATTTCTGTATATGAAAGTGCTGATCATAGGACTTGGCTCTATTGCAATTAAACACATTCAGGCTTTAAGATATTTGTATCCGAATCCGGATATATATGCACTTAGATCAGGTGTTAATAATACCAGATTTGAGAATGTACACAATATTTATAGTCTGACAGAGATACCATTATCTATTGACTTTGCAATAATATCTAACTCTACTCACCTTCATTTTGACTCTATTAAGAAGATGGTTGAACTAGAGATACCAATAATGGTTGAAAAGCCGGTTGTTCATAGTCTTTCTTCAGTTAATAAGCTGCAAAAATACTTGGAAGATAAAACCGTTTTTAATTATGTCGCTTGTAATTTACGATTTAACCCTTGTATTCAGTTCTTGAATTCAGCACTTAAAGAGAGACTAAATGCCATAAATGAAGTAAATATCTATTGCGGCTCCTATTTGCCTGATTGGCGAACAGGAAAAGATTTCACAAAAGTATACAGCTCTAATGCTGATATGGGTGGGGGGGTACATCTTGACCTTTTTCATGAACTAGACTATTCATTTTGGTTGTTTGGGGAACCCAATAATTATAAAGCATTTAAAAGTAATACCTCAACGCTGGCTATAGCTGCAGCTGACTATGCTAACTACTTGCTCTGTTATGATAGATTTAATATTTCTGTTATACTCAATTACTACCGGAGGAAACCTAAAAGAACCATTGAAATTCTTTTCGAAAATGAAACCTGGACGGTTGATATTCTTAGGAATATTATCGAGAATGATATAGGAAAGATAATTTTTGAACATCCGGATTTTAATATTTTGGATACGTACGTCGAACAGTTACGCTATTTCATAGATTGTATGGAGAATAAACAGAGGCCTATGAACGCGATTGAAGAATCTTTACAAATTTTGAAAGTTTGCCTAAATTATGAATAGATTGAAAGGCAGGTTAATTATAGTTACGGGAGGCAATGGCCTTTTAGGAGGTTCCATTGTCAATCAAATTGCTGACGAAGGGGGCATTTGCATTAATGTAGATATAAATCATGAAACATCCGCTGATTTGACTCAATATAAATGTGATATTACCAACTCGTCATCGATTGATAAGTGTATCGAAGATATAATTCAATGTTATGGGCGTATTGATGGACTGGTTAATAATGCCTATCCCAGAACTGCAGATTGGGGAAACAAGTTTGAAGATATTCCATTCAGCTCCTGGCAAAAGAATGTAGATGGGCAGCTCAACTCTTATTTTTATTTTACTCAACA
>NZ_JBBJNI010000132.1:0-12217 GCF_037719425.1 Daejeonella sp.
ATAACTAATAAATCATTTTGTATATGATTAAGATAACCCTTCCGGACGGCTCCGTTCGTGAATATGACAAGGGCGTAAATGCCGACCAGATTGCGCTTTCGATTTCTGAAGGCTTAGCAAGAAATGTATTAGCAGCACAGGTTAACGGACAGGTTTGGGATTCGTCGCGCCCGATCGAAGCTGATGCTGAAGTAAAGTTGCTGACATGGAACGACCTTGAAGGAAAGAATACCTTCTGGCATTCTTCTGCGCACCTTATGGCAGAAGCGTTCGAAGCGCTTTACCCGGGTACTAAATTCGGTATCGGGCCTGCTATCGAAACCGGCTTTTATTATGATGTTGATTTCGGCGACCGGGAGTTCTCTTCAGATGATTTTAAACAGATTGAAGACAAGATCATGGAGCTTGCCCGTACAAAGGCTGAGTTTACCAGGACAGCCGTATCTAAAGGCGATGCCGTAAAATATTTTACAGAAAAAGATGATGAGTATAAGCTGGATCTGATCAAGGATCTTGCCGATGGCTCGATCACCTTCTATAATCAGGGCAATTTCACCGACCTTTGCCGCGGTCCGCATATCCCCAACACGGGCTTTATTAAGGCGGTGAAGCTGATGAATGTTGCCGGGGCATACTGGAGAGGCGACGAGACCCGCAAGCAGCTTACAAGGATTTATGGAGTTACGTTTCCGAAGCAAAGCGAGCTGACCGATTACCTGCACATGATCGAGGAAGCGAAGAAGCGCGATCACCGTAAGCTTGGTAAAGAGCTTGAATTGTTTGCATTCTCTGAAAAAGTAGGAATGGGCTTGCCGTTGTGGCTTCCTAAAGGAACTGCCCTGCGCGAAAAGCTGGTTAACTTCCTCCAAAGGGCACAGGTTAAGTCAGGCTACGAGCAGGTTATTACCCCGCACATCGGGCATAAAAACCTGTACATCACCTCCGGCCACTATGAAAAATACGGTGCAGATTCATTCCAGCCGATAAAAACCCCGCAGGAAGGAGAGGAGTTCTTCTTAAAACCGATGAACTGTCCGCACCACTGCGAGATATACAAAACCAAGCCCCGCTCGTACAAAGACCTTCCGGTTAGATATGCTGAATTCGGAACGGTATACCGTTATGAACAGAGCGGCGAGCTGCATGGCTTAACCCGTGTCCGCGGGTTTACCCAGGATGATGCCCATTTATTCTGCCGTCCGGACCAGGTTAAAGAAGAATTTAAGAAGGTTATTGACCTGGTATTATACGTTTTCAAAGCACTGGGTTTCAACGACTACACTGCACAGGTGTCGTTGCGCGACCCCGCTAATAAAGCCAAGTACATCGGTTCAGATGAGAACTGGGATCTTGCCGAATCTTCGATCATTGAAGCAGCTGAAGAAAAAGGCTTGCAGACCGTGGTTGAACTGGGCGAAGCTGCATTTTACGGTCCGAAACTGGATTTCATGGTGAAGGACGCACTGGGAAGAAAATGGCAGCTGGGTACTATCCAGGTGGATTATAATCTGCCAGAGCGATTTGAACTAGAGTATACGGGCCGTGACAATCAGAAACACCGTCCGGTAATGATCCACAGGGCACCATTCGGATCGCTGGAACGATTTGTGGCTGTGCTGATTGAACATTGCGCAGGAGAATTTCCATTATGGCTTACACCCGAGCAATTCATAGTGCTGCCGATCTCTGAAAAATATGAGGATTATGCAAAAAAAGTTTTAGAATCCCTTAATAATACCGATATTCGCGGCTTGATTGACTCCAGAGATGAGAAGATTGGCCGCAAAATACGTGATGCCGAAGTGAAGAAGATTCCGTACATGCTCATAATTGGTGAAAAAGAAATGAATGATGGTATGGTTTCTGTAAGGAAACATGGCCATGGAGATGCAGGGAGCATGACATTGGAAGAGTTTAATAATCAGTTAGTTAAAGAAATAACCATTTAAGGAAATATAATTTGGCATTAGGAAGACCAGGATTTAATAGAGGACCACGCCCTCCGTTTAAAAAGAAGGAAGCTGAGCATAAGATCAATGATCTTATCAGAGCACCGGAAGTTCGGGTAACAGGTGACAACGTGGTCACAGGTATTTATCCTTTCAGAGAAGCTTTAGCTATGGCTATCGAGCAAGATCTAGATCTTGTAGAGATTTCGCCAAATGCAGTTCCGCCAGTATGTAAGATTGTTGATTACAACAAGTTTATATACGAGCAGAAGAAGAAAATGAAGGAAATTAAGTCCAATGCGAAGCAAACGATCATTAAAGAGATCCGTTTTGGGCCTAATACCAATGATCATGATTTTCAGTTCAAACTGAAGCATGCGATAGGATTCCTTGAGGGTGGTGAGAAGGTTCGGGCTTATGTACACTTTAAAGGGCGTGCTATCGTCTATAAAGAGCAGGGTGAGATCTTATTGTTGAAATTTGCTCAGGGATTGGAAGATGTAGGTAAAGTTGAGCAGTTGCCGAAGCTGGAGGGGAAGAGGATGTTTTTGACGGTGGCCCCGAAGCACGCGGGGAAGAAATAACAATTTGTCGATTTGTCAATTTGTCGATTAGACAATTTGCACAACGACAGAGAAATTATAGGGGTTTGTTAGTGAGGCGTTTAGATTAAGCGTTTAGTTTCATTGACAAATAGACAAATTGAATAATTGACAAATATAAAAATAGAGTTATGCCAAAAATGAAGACGTGTTCCAGTGCAAAAAAGCGCTTCAAGCTTACCGGAACAGGTAAAATCAAAAGAAAGAACGCTTTCAAAAGTCACATCTTAACCAAGATGAGCACTAAACGCAAGCGTGCTTTAGGTCAGACAAGTTTAGTATCTGACGCAGATATGGGCAACGTTAAGCGTATGCTTTGTATCGGAAAATAAGTAACAAATTAATTTAACCAGGTATCAGGTCTTAAGTTTCCCTAACAGGAACACCGCTTACCAAAACACAAAACAACATGCCACGTTCGGTTAACGCAGTAGCGTCAAGAAGAAGAAGAAAAAAGGTCTTAGACCTAGCCAAAGGCTATTGGGGATCAAGAAGCAAGGTTTTTACCGTTGCTAAGAACACAGTCGAAAAAGGTTTGCAATATGCTTACCGTGACCGTAAGACCAAGAAAAGAGAATTCAGAGCTTTATGGATCCAGCGTATCAACGCAGGTGCCCGTCAGCACGGATTATCATACTCAGTATTAATGGGAAAATTAACTGCAGGCGGAAATCAATTAAACCGTAAGGTTTTAGCTGATCTTGCAATGAATCACCCGGAAGCTTTCAAAGCTGTAGTTGATACTGTTAAATAGATTTTATTAATATAATGAGGAAAGGGAGCTGAGAGGCTCCCTTTTTTTGTTGAGGGGAATTTAATCAAAATCCTTTTGTACCACCTAGGGTTCCGTGCAGCTCTTAAAGGATCGCCTAATACTAAAAACAGCTGATAAATACTTCAAAATTAAGGTTCTAGGCAACAAAAAAAGCCCTTTTTTCAAGAGGGCTTAATTACTAATATCTCCAGCCTAGTTACAGCACATAGTAGAGGCCAAGTGATAAAATTGAACGGAGGCCCTGCGAAGATGCCTGTCCTTCCTGTGAATTAATAAATCCCTGGTAAGCTGCTTCCGCTGTGAATTTTCGGGTGTTATAGGACACCGGAAGTTTTAAGCCATAAGACAATATGCCAAAACTGGTGCTTTGAACGGTCCTGTATTGCGGTTTCTGTTTGCCACCCTGCCCGGGAAGTTTTATGAATCCAATACCGGTACTTCCACTTGATTGAGGAACCTCTTCTGTACTTGTGATCTGCTGGGTACTTCCGACGACTTCAAAAGCAGGTTCAATGCTTAAATATCGGCTTTCATCAAAGGCGATCAGTTCAATTGTTTTTTTGACATCAAATGTTGTAAACAAGGCACCATTCTCACCTGGATTATAGTCAGCATTTAATCCAGCATTCAGCCAGGTGAAATCATATCCTAATTTGGCCGAAAACATGTTCAGGTTCTCGGACTGTAAAAAGAAAGAGACGTCAGGAAAGAATGAACGAGTGTAACTTAATCCTCCCGTTAGTTTTTCTGTTAAATTGAAGTCATACCCGGCCGTAAGAGATCCTCCGGATGTCCCTTCGTCAGCATTTAATATTTTATAAACAGAACCTGAAAAGTATATCCCTGAATTAAATGCAAGGCCGATATAGCCCAGTCCGTAAGGGGTTCGATTAACAGAGGTTTGACCGTAATAATTAACGTCGCTGCTGTAAATGCCTGCGAGTGTCAGACTGGGTTTGGTGCTTGTTTTCAGGGTATCTCTAAGACCTTGCTGAGCATACGTCAAAGTGCAACAAAAAAGCAGCAAAAATGTAAGTTGATGTTTCATCTAAAATTCGTTTAGTATGTATAAAAACAAAGATGAGTGAATTGTTCGGTATATAATAAAAGAGTTGCCTTTCAAGGCAACTCCTAAATCGATTCAATTTATATTAAAGCCCTACACGTACTTTTTTACCTGCCGAAACATCCACACCTGTTTTTACCCTTGTTTTGGATTTGGCTCCTGTACTGATGTCACCTCCTTTGGCTTTGCCTTTGTTGCCTTTGCCAAGGGAAACCCCACCAGCTACTTTTCCATCGACCTCATTTTCCACTGATCCGTTTAATAGTCCATCATCTGCACGGTCCGATCTGCGTGTTTTCGCTTCCTCTTTTCTCGCCTCTCTGCGAGCGCTCTTATCATCAGATGATAAAATACCTTCGCCTTTTAGTTCTGAGTTTGATTTTGCGACTCCGCTAATTGCTGCACCTTTCTCACGGCCTTCTAGAGTGGTTTCCGTAGCAATTTCACTGACAGCTTTTCCATGAGCATTTTTCTCTGATCCGGATTGATCCATCCGGCTTTCATCAGAACGTTCTGCTTTGTTAGCATCTTTACGAGCTTTACGTGCGGCCTTTTCATCCTTTGACATTTTGCCGTCGCGGTTTAAATCGTCTGTTTTAAATTCGACATCAGATTTAGCAGTCCCACTGACTTCAGCACTTTTTTGCTTATCCTTATTGGTGTTACTTTTTGCGCTTGCACTAACATCTGTTTTAACTTGTGTTTTAGTTTGCGCGAATGCAGTTACAACAAATAATGCCATTGCTGCTGAAAGGATTATCTTTTTCATAATAGAGTTTGTTTGGTTTAATTCAAACCTAAAGCCGTTAAATGAAGAAAACATGAAATTTCGAGAAAAACATAAATATCCTGATAACACCAGCGCCAGATACTCTTTTGTTTGACAAAGGCGATTGCATGTTGTTGCCATAAAAGTTTAAATTATTGACTGCCGGTTTTTCTACACTTTTTGGAACTATCAGGAAGCCGACTGCTCCCGAACGCCCGGAAGATGCGTGTTTCGAGATCTACACTACTTTTTAGTTACTTTTGTACTGGGTGAGTTTATGTCCGCTAATCACGGCACAACTTAACCTGAAACGCCTAACTGCAACCTAATAGAAAAGTGCAGTTGAATGAGTGAAAATTAAGATTTCGACTGTTTGGATAATTTAAAATATGAAAAAGATTCTACTCGTTTGTCTATTTTTTTTTGTGACTGGAACTGCTTTCAGCCAGACCGACAGAACACAAAACTGGCAAAATGATATTGATTTTTTAGCTACTGAAATTAAAAAGCAACATTACGTTTATAAATACAGGGATATTCCAGATGCTCTGACAAAAAAGATTGAAAGTCTGAAACTTAAGATCTCTTCGTATAGCGATGAGAGGATGTTGATAGAATTACAGCGGCTGATGTTTTATCTCGGCGATGGTCATTCGTATATGTTCCCATTTGGTGCAAAAATTACACAATCACATTTTCTGCCATTGCAACTTTACGTGTTTTCTGACGGGGTGTTTGTTGTTGACGCAGATGAGGCCCATGCAAATTTGATAGGTGAAGAGGTTGACAAGAGAACTATTTATTAAGCCGACCCTTACCATGGAATTGTCTTCTAAAGATTTTTTTAAAAACCAGGACCCGCTTTTAGATGCTATTTTAAACGATTTTAATAATCAATAGCGCAACAGTTTCCAGGTGGATTTCTGATAAATTCCAGTCCGCTATCCTGATCTCTTATTGGACAATTTAAGGCATCCTGCGGTATGGGAATGATAGTATATTTCGCCGGACAGGAGTCCTTAGTTCTATGTTTAGATTGAAGTGACCCTTCGGAACACTTAAACCAAAGGGAGTGGAACAAGGTTGCAGACCTTAAGTTTGCCTGCCAGGCTAATGAAATGGAAATACGGGTGCCAAGGAAGGCACTTGGAATAACCGGAGACACCTTCACTCTTGATTTTAAATGGGCAGATAATTCCGATCTTAAAGGTAATGCTATCAATTGGCTTGATAAAAGAGAAGCTGCACCGAATGCGAGATTTGCATAGAAGTATATTTTCTCTGGTAAATAATTACTTAGCTTTATGGTCTTTTCAATAGAAAATAATGCTTCACTGATAGAGTATGGTGGTAACTAGGATTAAGGCGGATGCGCTATTAGCATTTATATTATTTTTTTCTTTGAGCCTTTACTCTCAAAACAAGCATGAAAATCCAAAACTCATAAGGGTTGCTGACGCTTGGGCAAAGAACTCGGTAAACACCGTTATATTTCGGCGTAATTCCCTTATAACACACAAAAATCAGCAATACATAGCATACTATGACCAGGACAAGAATCTGGTGGTCGGAAAGAGGAATCTGGGCTCTTCCGAATGGAATTTAAATACCACTTCTTATAAAGGCGACGCAACTGATGCTCATAAATCAATCAGCATTATTGTAGATGGAGATGGCTACCTTCATGTAGCATGGAACCAGCATGGCAATGCGTTGCATTATTGTAAAAGTATTAAACCGGGTTCTTTAGAGATGAGTGAAAAAATGTCTATGACAGGTTTTAAGGAAAAATCTGTAACCTATCCCGAATTTTACTTGGAGCCTGATGGCGACCTTATCTTCCTTTATCGTGATGGAAGTTCCGGGAATGGAAGCCTGATGCTTAACCATTATGAGTGTAAAACAAAAAAGTGGACTCAGGTTCAAGACGGTTGGATAAGCGGAGAAGGGAACCGTAATCCTTATTGGCAGGCCTTTATTGATAATAAAGGTACGATTCACATTTCCTGGGTCTGGAGAGAGACTCCTGATGTGGCTACCAACCATGATATGGCTTATGCCCGTTCTAAAGATGGTGGTAAAACCTGGCAGAAAAGTTCAGGAGAAAATTATATTCTTCCTGTAACGTTTGCCAAGGCAGAGTATGCAGTTAAAATTCCCCAGAATTCCGAACTTATAAACTCCACTTCGATGACAGCTGATAATGATGGTAATCCATACATTGTTAGTTATTGGAGAAGCGCAGATAACCCTGTTCCCCAATACCACATCATTTTCAAGACCGGGGCTAGATGGGTGGTGCAGCAGGTGTCAAACAGGACAATACCTTTTAGCCTTCGCGGTGGCGGTACTAAGCGTATCCCAATCTCGAGGCCACAAATTGTGGTTCGGCAAAAAGGCACTGAAAAACAGTTATTAATAATTTTCAGAGACGAAGAAAGAGGCAGCAAAGTGAGTGTTGCAATGAGCCCTGATATATCAGCCGGGAAATGGAGCCTTAAAGATCTGACCGCATTTTCTGTTAATATGTGGGAGCCGAGTTACGATACGGAGCTTTGGAGGAAAAAGAAAAAGCTGCACATTTTTTTGCAGAATGTGGACCAGGGAGATGCAGAAACGATACGGGAGATACAAGCTCAGCCAGTAAGTGTATTGGAATGGAAACCGGTCTGGAAATAAAATTCATCATTACTAAAATGAATTATTTGTATGGGAAGATTATTTTAGCCGTACAAAACCAATTAAATGCTAACTTAGGCGTTAAATACAGCGTGGTAAAAGCGATTAACATATTCCTTTTGGTTTTCTACTCATTTGGGAGTTCTTGTTTACCCTTAGCCGACTTTTCTTTACTACAATATTTGCCGGAAATGTACCAGCATTGCAAAGCAACAGAAGATAAAGATATGGCACCGCTTGACTTTTTAACAGACCACTTGATTAATATTGATAGCTTATTTGACAGGCACAGTAATGGGGATGAGCAAAAACCACATTCGCCCCTTCAAAATCAACACATTTCGCACTTCGTTGTATTTCAAATTCCTACAGTTCTCGGTTTGAACTCAACTAACACCTTTTTTGTAAAGCAATCATATCTATTCTGTTTCGACTTATTTGTTAAATCGGAATATATCTCTAAAGTCTTCCGTCCCCCAATAGTGCACTCATTAGTTTGACCTGGCTTGTAACCCAAGCGACAACTCACATTTATTATAAACAATTTTACTAAGCACTATAATGAAAAAAATATTTTTCGTTGTTATGGCATTTGTTTGTGCCTACACAACAACTTTTGCGCAAAGCAAAACGCCAAAGGCTGTTACTACAGCATTTAATCAAAAATTTCCAAACGCTTCAAACGTAAAATGGGACAAAGAAAATGCTCACGAATATGAAGCGTCTTTTGACTGGAAAGGCCAAAAACATTCAGCCAACTTTAATGATACTGGCGAATGGCTGGAGACTGAAAGCCCAATTACCTTCAATCAACTTCCTGAAAAAGTGAAGAAAGCGTTTAATGCATCTCATAAAGGAAAAATTACCAAAACTGTTGCCAAAATTGAGACTTCAAAGGGGCAGACCCAATATGAAGTTGAAGTTAAACAAGGCTTAAAGACCGTTGAGTTTTTTTACAACGCTAATGGAAGTATAATAAAGGAATAATTAACCAAAATCGGCCTGTTTAAAGCGGGCCGATTTTACCTTTATTTAAAATGACCAGCCCGGATGAACAGGCTGTGCGAAGAAGAAGCCATTTTCTTAGAAATGTCAGACCTTAGGTGACAGTAAAATAATTTATCAATATAGGATCAGGACAAAAATATAGGCAGACTGAAATAAAACACAGAACCTTCCCCGTGTTCACTTTCTACCCAGATCTTCCCCTCATGGGATTGAATGATCTCGGCGCTGAGGTATAGCCCAATGCCAAATCCTGAAACATATTTTGTATCCATATTATCTACCCGGTAATAGCGATCGAATAAGTTAATCTGATCTTCAGCTTTGATGCCTTAGTGTCTCTAACTGAGCAAATGAACGTTTGTGATGCTATCTGGTTATTTTTACACATTTAATTCATACGCATGATAAATTTATATACGTATCTTTGTATTATGAAAGCAAAACTGAACTTAACCATAGAGCAGGATATTTTGTTTCTGATGAAACAGTACTCAGTCCGTCAAAAAAGAAGTATTTCTGAAATAGTTGAAGATTATTTCCGGGTTATAGCAGCGCCAAAAAAGAAGGAAAGCTTTGTGGAGATGATCAATAACCTTCCAAAGCCAGCGATTGATATCAATCCAGATCTTGATCTAAAAGAAGAGTATTACAAAGCAAAAGCTAAGAAATATGGCTTCTAAGGTTTTTTTAGATGCTAATGTAATTCTGGAGTTTTTTCTGAGAAGAGAAATGCTGGATGATGCGAGAAACATATTCATACAAATACAAGAAGGAAACGTTAGGGGATTCACTACTGCTTCGGTAATCCAGACGTGTGGATATATCCTTATTAGATCCTTTGGAAACGAAACCACCAAAAAAATTTTGCTGGGAATGCTCACTTATGTTACTGTCATAGGATGCAGACATGAGACCGTTATTTCGGCGCTTAATTCTATTATTTCAGATCCTGAGGATGCGATACAATATTATTCGGCCGTTGAAAATAATTTAGATTTTTACATTACTTTCGACAAGGGTCTGATCAGGCAATCAAAACCTAACTTGCCAATTCTGACGCCCAAAGATTTTTTAAATAGTTGACTATGGACTTTGGCCGCTTACCTGATAACGAATTCCCCTTGGTAGACTTTGCTCTGCCCTTAGATCCCGCTATTACTGCGCAGGTTCTGAAGGAGGCTGTTAAGCCAGAGAAACTGGAGCTATACGTAGGCTGCGCCAAATGGGGCAGAAAAGAATGGGTAGGCCTGATATACCCGCTTAAAACCAAGGAAGCAAACTTCCTGGCTGAATATGTAAAACATTTTAATAGTATCGAACTGAATGCCGTGTTCTATAATATGCCTAAAAAGGAGCAGGTTAATCTATGGCGTGAGAAAGCGGAAGCATCGCGTGATGATTTTAAGTTTTTTCCAAAATTTACTCAGAGCATCAGTCATATGAAAAGGCTGAAAGGAGCGGAGGAGGTAACTTCGCAATACTTAGAAAGTATCTCAGAATTTGGCAATACACTTGGCCCGGCATTTTTACAGCTGAGCGATAATTTCGGACCAAAGAATTTTGATATTCTAAAAGAGTATCTCGAACATCTCCCAAAAGATTACGATGTATTTGTGGAGGTAAGGCATAAGGGCTGGTACGTCGACCCTATTGCCAGAAAAGATCTTTTTGAAATGATGCGTGACCTTAAGAATGGTTCGATCATTACTGATGCGAGCGGTAGAAGGGACTGTGTGCACATGGAGTTAACTACGCCTGAAGCATTTATTCGCTTCGTTGGCAATGGACTTCATCCTACAGACTTTAGTCGAATTGATGAATGGGTAGAGCGTTTAGGACAATGGTCAGATCGGGGATTAAATAAGATCTATTTCTTCCTGCATCAGCACGATGAAAAGGACACGCCTATATTGGCTGATTATACCATCAAAAAGCTTAACGAGAGACTTGGAACTGATCTGGCGCGACCGGGGTTGATGGTGGCTTCGACTTTGTTTTAGGATCCGGACCCCTCAGTCCCGCGAAAAGCGGGACAGCTCCCCTTGAAAAAAGGGGAGCACGATACGTACACACCGGGTGTAACCACTTATACTGGGAAAATGCCGCTGATTAATACCAGCGCCTTTTTGGGTTATTGTGGGCAATGCGCGGCAATGTCATTGCGAGCTTCGCGAAGCAACTATTTCTCATCCAGCACCTTAGTAACCAAAGCAGCAGCTTCTTTCAATAAGATAGCGGAGTATACTTTTAGACCTGACTCGTCAATCAGCTTTTTAGCTTCTACAGCATTAGTTCCCTGGAGACGAACAATGATTGGCACCGGGATGTTTCCGATCTCTTTGTAAGCATCGATAACGCCTTGTGCAACACGGTCGCAGCGGACGATACCACCAAAGATATTGATCAGGATAGCTTTCACATTTGGATCTGATAAGATGATATTAAAACCAGCCTTAACAGTTTCGGCATTGGCTGTTCCGCCAACGTCAAGGAAATTTGCCGGCTCACCGCCTGCAAGCTTAATGATATCCATTGTTGCCATTGCAAGTCCGGCACCATTAACCATACAGCCTACGTTTCCGTCAAGCTTTACATAGTTCAGGTTGGATTTGCTGGCTTCAACTTCTGTAGGATCTTCTTCGCTTGTATCGCGCATAGCTTCATAATCCTTGTGACGGAATAAAGCATTATCGTCAAGATTTACTTTTGCATCAACAGCAAGGATCTTGTTATCAGATGTTTTAAGAACCGGGTTGATCTCGAACATTGCTGAATCCGTTTCATCATAAGCCCTGTATAGAGTAGCGATAAATTTGGTCATGTCTTTAAACGCTTCTCCGCTAAGGCCAAGGTTGAAGGCAATTTTACGAGCCTGGAAGCCCTGAAGACCAACTTTTGGATCTATTTCTTCTTTAAATATAAGGTGGGGGGTGCGCTCTGCTACTTCCTCGATATCCATTCCGCCCTCGGTAGAATACATTACGATGTTACGGCCTTTAGCACGGTCAAGTAGAACACTTATATAATACTCCTTAGTTTCACTTTCACCGGGATAGTACACATCCTGAGCAATTAAAACTTTGCTTACCAGCTTGCCTTCGGGACCAGTTTGAGGAGTTATGAGCTGCATGCCGAGGATTTGGCCAGCTTTTTCTTTGACTTCATCAAGATTCTTCGCCAGCTTAACGCCGCCGCCTTTACCGCGGCCACCCGCATGGATCTGTGCCTTAACTATAACCCAATCTGAGTTGTATTCTGTTTTCAGCTTTTTAGCTGCCTCAACAGCTTCTTCTGCAGTTGACGCGACGATGCCTTCCTGAACTCTGACACCGAAGCTTTTTAATATTGCTTTACCCTGATATTCGTGAA
>NZ_JBBJNI010000133.1:0-599 GCF_037719425.1 Daejeonella sp.
AAAACCAGTGTCATAGTCCGAACCCGGACGTGCACCAGAAAACCATGGGCCGTATTTTCAAAATAAGTCACGAATCGGATAAATGGGTGCAGGTTGACCTTTCCAAAGCCAGCGACTTGGAGTTGGTAAATCATCAGCTCAATAAGAACGAATGGTATGTGCAGCATGCCCGCCTCATCCTGCAAGAGCGGGGACCAAATAAGAAAGTGCATAAAGCATTAAAAGATATTCTGAACAACAACCCGGACATAACCCGTAAACTTCGGGCGCTGTGGGCGCTCCACGTCACCAACGGACTGGAAGAAGATGAGCTTATTAAACTACTGGAACACCAGAATGAATATATCCGGAGTTGGGCAATCCAGCTGATGGCAGAAAATAAGAACCTGTCTGACAAGGCCCTGTCCCGTTTCGCTGGTCTTGCAAAAACAGATAATTCGGCGCTCGTCAGGTTATACCTGGCCTCAGCGCTCCAGAGAACAAGCCCGGAAAAACGATGGGAAATCCTTGAGGCCCTTGTTCAGCGTGCGGAGGATAAAGACGACCAGAACCTGCCGCTTATGCTCTGGTATGCGCTGGAGCCGGCGGTGCCAACAGAT
>NZ_JBBJNI010000133.1:609-12018 GCF_037719425.1 Daejeonella sp.
GGGCGTCTGACCTGGCGCTCAAAGCTAAGGTGCCGCATATTTTACCATTCACCGTCCAGCGCCTCGGCGCCATTAAATCAGTTGACGCTGAAAGTGCGCTGAAAGATCTGAAGCAGCGGATAGGAAAAATGGGGCATTCCCCAGAAAATCATGTCGTACTGAACTTGATCGAAAAGACATTGGATTCGAAATAGTAAACCGGCTTTTTGCCCGACGCCTGTTATGCGTTGGGCTGTTTTATAAATTCTCGTTTTTTGCCAATATTTTTTCAAATGATTCACTCCAACCTTTTACCATATAAGGTCCCATGTCATTAAAAGTCTTCTGTAAGCTTCCCCGATATTTTCCACCCCAATGTTAAAAACAAACAGATCCTGTCCGATCGCCCGCTGAGGTTCATTTTAAGGGCAGCTGGCACTTACATTGAATTAGCGCAACTTATGCTTAATTGGGATAAATACTTTTTCATAATGTAGAATTTGTTCAGTTGAGCACCGTTTAACAGAATTTATTTTTGATGATTATTCTACAATTCCCCAACAATTCCCCTATTCTTTCTTCCCGAGTTATCGTCGTTATTAATACCTCGCTTATTCTTGTTTAACTGGTCTTTCAGCTTTCCGAATCTGTAATTAAAACTTAAACCAGCTTGTCGGTAGAACTGGGCATGATCTTTTCTCAGTGTAAATTCTGGTGACTTCGTTTCAACTCCCCAATTCGCAAATCTTTCAAAAGGATTATATATTAAGGCAGACAGACTTGCTTTTTTCTTTAGAAAATCTTTTGATAAACTCATTACAGTCCAGTTGTAGGGATCTGACTTTCCCTGTAAAAACATTACCCCATTCTGATAACCTATATTAAAACCGACCTGCCAATCTTTATCAAACTTATAACTTAGATAAGTATAAGCTATCCACTGGATTCCTTCATTTTTATATACCTTATTATTTACCATCCCTTCCATGTTTAAGTAGGAAATAAGAGGAAATAAATAAAGTTGTAATCTTTTAGTTAGTGGATAGTTGACGTTCATACTTGCACTCAGGTTTTTATTTTTACCGGTGTTTGCAAACGTGGTATAACTAGTATCGCCTCTTAAGGTAGTCACGTTTTGTATGGTATTATTTGTGAACGAATAACTTAAATTAGTAACTATTGAGCCTTTTTTGAACATACTATAGCTTAAGTCAAAATTATTACTGAGAGCTGGTAGAAGTTCGGTATTCCCTGAACTGACAAACTTATCTCTTATTTCTTGATAAGGATTAAGCTGTAAAATACCCGGGCGCTGAATACGTTGTGTATATCCAAAGTTTAAGCTGCTCTGTTTAAATTTTCGCTGTACGGAAACGGAAGGAATAAAATTGCTATAATCAAGCTTAAATTTATTCGATATTGAGGCAAAATTAGCATCAACCACAGTTCTTTCAAGCCGAAGTCCGGCTTTAAACCCCCAGTTATCTAACTTTAATTGATACGAATTATAAAAGCTAATAACGTCCTGTTGATAATCGAATATATTAGTACCATTGATATTAATTATAAAAGCTTGACTTGCGGAATCAAAATTCTGCATTCCATAATCACTGAAGTTATTTCTTGAAATTGCTTTTAATCCCCCTTCTATGTTTAATTTTTTTAAGGGATGTGCATAATCAAGTTGAATGGTTTGCTCTTTTGTACCGGATTTATTTTGTTGACGGTAATCAACGGGGCTCGCCAGTCCGTAAAATGAGTTTTCAGCGAACTGATCGTCCTTGTTAGAAATGGTTCTATAGGAAGCTGTTAAAAGTCGCGATTTATTTTTTTTAAACCCCAGTTGATAATTGAAACCAAGATCATAGCCACCCCACCTGTAGTCAATAGTATTATCCCACCTATAAGATTGATTCAATATATTAAACTGGTCGAACCGATCATTGCTACTGCCAATTACTATATTTCCGTCATTTTTATTATACGCCATTGATACCGTTATCAAATTTAGTGTATCAATATCGTAACTTAATTCGGCACTCATATATCCAAAGGTGCCTTTATATGCCCTTGATCCGGATTGTTCAAATTGATTTAAAGGTGCGGACCTTGACTCAGTAAAAGATAAGGACTGGGCTCCACGATGACTAAGCCCTCCGCTAGTGGAAAATCCAAATTTTTTATTTTTAAGAGTAAAAGAGGCACTTGTACCAGGGCCAAAAGCAGTGTTATACTTGGTTCCAACAGAACCATTATATCCACCGGGCATTTTTTTATTTGTAACGATATTAATAATTCCTGCTAAACCCTCACTATCATACTTTGCAGGTGGAGTTGTAATAACTTCAATTCTAAGAATATTAAGTGCAGACATGTTTTTTAAAACTTCCTTCGGATTGCGGGCAACCAGGGATGAAGGACGCCCATCTATTAATATTTTATAGCTTGAACTTCCCTTAACCTGAATATTATCATCTCCATCGATAGAAATTAAAGGAACTTTTCGCATCATATCCAATACTGTTTTCCACTTTACTCTGTGGATCCGCTGGTACGTCATACGAAATCCGGTCAATATCCATTTTGATAAGTGGCCTGGCCGCAGTTACAACCACTTCTGCCAGTTTTGTGCTGTCTTCGGTTATTGTAATTCTTCCTAGATCCCAAACTTGTTTTGTGCTATCAAGAATTAGAGGAATAATCTTTCTTTTATATCCCACGGCAACTATGGTAATATTATATTTCCCTAAAGCAATGTTATCAAATAGAAAAGACCCGTCGTTCTTAGATAAAGTGTTTTTTGATGACTGATCTGTGACAATTTTCAAATTCACTGTAATGTATTCAAGTGGCTTTTGCGACATCGAATCAATTAAAGAGCCTTTTATTACTAAATTGGTAATCCGTGTGGAATTATTAGGTGCAACCAGGTTGCTGTTTTTACTTTTCATGAGACTATCCGAAGAGATGGAATCACGTACATTAGGCAAATCCTGTGCTTTGGCCCTACCTAACTGACTAAAAGTAATTATCGATGCGATTATGAGAAACTTAGTCTTATATTTCATTTTTCAATTGATAGGCCCTATGACGATTATTCTTAATTCATTTTTCTAATGTTAAACCGAGAGTAATATTTATCAGTATTACACTCATTTTAATCTTCAAAAGAATAGTCGTAACACAAATCAGATTGTTGCACCATGATTTGATAAAATATATTATCATATCGTGGCTTCAAGGTATACTAGCCTATTTATACTTCACCATTTGCCAAAGCAAGGGCGGTATTAATACTATTGGAAAATCCGTTTTACAAGTATTATGCAATGGGAGGAGATTGCCGAAAATGATAAAATCAGGGGAGAAGCATTAACTGCGATGGGATTTACCCTCATGGTTTAAGAGTTCAGCGCAGCGCCCTTAAATCATCTGATAAAACCGGGGACTCTGTCCGGCGACGTGCTATTCAACCCTCCGGAAGGCACGCAAATCTTGATGCCTGAATATTAAGTATGGGATTGAGATCCAGTGCAGGACAGAGTCCTGATTTTTCTATTTAGATTTAAGTGATCCTACGGAACACTTAAACCAAGTGAAAAAGTAAATACATCGTAATTATATACCTGCTACACACAGTAAACAATATTAATAAATCCCGGCTATAGATTGAGTTAGAATGTTAAAATTGCCGACGAAAGTCGGTTGTTCAGAACCATATACGGAAAGCTTAGAAACAAAAAAAGCCGATTCTCGTTCAATTTCATTAAGTTAAGGTTATACCACTAATATCTATACGGCAGAGGTTCCAGCCTTCGCTGGAATGACAAACTTTTTTTTGGAGAATTGGAGATTCCAGCCTGCGCTGGAATCGCAAACTTGTTATTGTTGAAAAAAGCGATCTCGCTGAAGTGGCACAAAAAACTTAATAATGAGCCAATGGAGACTACTCAGATTCCAGCGAAGGCTGGAATCTCCCCGATACCTTACCACCGCTTGTCATTCCCACGAAAGTGGGAACCTCCGGTCCCTTAACTTAGTGTCATTCTGGCGAAAGCCAGAACCTCCCGTCCCTTCACTTAATGACATTGGACTTTCGTTGGCTCTTCGCGGGAGATCCTGGTTTTAGACACGTAACGCTTATTTAATTTTCAGCATAAAAAAAAGAAGCTGCATTTAAACGCAGCTTCTTTTTTAAAAAGTTTACCGGGTAATTAATCATCAAAATCACAATCCGCGAAAGCATTCAAGTTTGCCTTTAACTTAGCGTAAAGATTGGAATTAGACGTATTGGAAATTACAATTACCCCGCCAGTCTTGGTCGCACTGCTCAAATCAGCAGTAATAACATTTGTCAAAAACTTGTTAAGCTGAACATTAATTAAGCCTAAATAATCATTGGTCCCTTTGACAACCAGGTCTTCTGCTTCTACCTCAACCTCAAAATCTTCGTTCAAATAAAATTCAACCGGGATTTTAGCACCATTAGCATCAGTATAAGTGCCTTTCAAAGTAAGCGGAATATTAGAAGTCGACTTTTTTAATTCAAGTTTCAATTCAACCTCATCATATGTCCCATCAGGGATGGTTATGCTTCCCAATATTGGGCTTAGGTTAAATAAATCAACCGTTACAGGTTGTTTAAGTTCAAATTCAATTTCGTTGTTCTTGCTTTCCGCTTCAAAATCAATTTCACTGATGTATAATGATCCGGAAGTCCAGGTTATACTTGAATTTGTAGTAGGCCCTACCGGTAAACCACTACCAGAAATCGTAGTACCAATAGATGCAGTAAAGTTAGCAGGTTTAACTTTGTAAGAGAGTTTACCGCTTCCAGAAGAATCATCTTTTTCACACGATGATAGAATCAGCACTGTACTAAGCACTGTCATTCCAAACGTAATAAAACTTTTCATTGTCGTTTTTATTAAAGGGTGTATGCTTACAATTCGTGAAGTAACTGTTTACACATGGGTATACATGTCATATGGAGGCAAATGTCGTACCTGCACATGAAGGCAACATGAATTTTTATAGCTTTTTGTCTATAAACTTCATTCAGGATGTAACCTTTTCCTTTTTTAGGGCAGTTAAAGGCATTCTTAATATCAGGAGAAAGCTTTGACGCTATTTGACTAAGTAAAAGTATTTTCGTAGAATGATATAATAGTAAGCTTCTCTTTAACTGTTCCAAATCTCTTGCATTGGGAAACTGAGAATAAGGAAAAGGCTAAAAAACACAAAACCCTTCAAGTTTCTTTTGAAGGGTTTTATTTCGATGATCTCCGTCGCCAGGGCTTCGGAGGGCAAGATGTAAGTATTGTTGGGATCACTTCTTATTCCTTGGGTCATCGGCTGCATTAACATAGGTGATTCCCCAGGGTCCCATACCATGTATTTGTATAATGCTCTCCTTCTTCGTGAAAGCATAGTGGCGGGTGCCAGTCATCATTACAGCAAACCCACCCTTTGGAATTCCCTTCCCTAGACTTCTATCCAATGTTTCTCCAAGTCCCATAAAAAATGTGCCTGAAATCACAGTAACATGTTCATCGGCAGGATGCGAATGCGGCATTACAGTATAATTAGCGGGCAATTTAAGGCGCATAGTGAATAAACCTGCTGCTGCCGGGCTGCCTTCAATCACAGCCATTTTCGCTCCAGCCGGCAAAGATGGTGGACCATCTACCCATTTAATGTTGTCAGGTGTAACCATGATATGATCCGCAGCCATATGCGTCATTTGTGCCTGAACCTGTACGGTAAAGCTGATAATACCCAATAGTATTAAGGCAGCTATTTTTTGTATTGCTTTCATTGCTTTTTAGTTTTTGTACTCAAATGCCTGGGGTTTCGACCGGTAAACTTGCCCATAAAACATAGGTCTTATAGGCAATATAACCTAAAAATAAGATTCATGCAGTGATTCGGATTAAATTTAAAGAAATTAAACTGGACATAAATAACTGGATTACATGCCCCCTACCGTCTTAATATTTCACCGGGCTATGCTCTGCGGCTGCTTACTAGTCAAAGAGACTCATTTGTTTATGCGCCACAATTGCTATCGTGATTAATCATCCTTCCAAAATTCGGATCAGGTCATCATTAACATAGAATAATTCTTTGCCATCTTTAACGGGGCTTAGGATTTTGGCATCCACTAATTCGTTGAAATATTTCGTAAGGGTTGTTCTTGAAGTCACATTTAATTGATCTCCTATTAATTTAGGTTTGATATACGGTTGACTAAAGATTAGTTCGTTTACCTCCTTATTATACCATTTAATTTGCCCTTTGGCATGTGCCAGAGTAGCTTCCATTTGGGCTAATATGCTATCAATCAGCTGGCTTGTTAATTGAGCTGTTTTCTCCACCGCTTCCAGCATATAAAGTATCCAGGGTTTCCATAACCCTCTTTGGGTAACCACTCCCAGATTGTAATAATAATCATCCTTATTAACGATGATATATTTAGATAGATATAGAACAGGCTGATTTAGCAGCCCTGTATGTACAAGATATAAGAGGTTGAGAATACGTCCGGTTCTGCCATTTCCATCCGGGAAGGGATGTATCGCTTCAAACTGATAATGAGCGAAGCACATTTTAAGTAAAGGATCAGTCGGATATTTCTTATCATCATTCAAATAAGATAATAAGTTATCCATAAGCTGTTCCAATATTCCCGTGCCTCTCGGAGGAGTATATATTACTTCCCCAGAGCCAAATTCACTTTGGCCTCTCTGGATTACGGTAAGAGATGCAGGGGATCTTAGGCCAGATGCTGTATTTTTGATTTGCCTGAAGATTCCCATTATACTCTCCAGATCAATATGACCATCGTCTTTTATTAGCTGGTAGCCGGCCCATAAAGCTTCACGATAGCGCAAGACTTCCTTCGTTGCAACATTTGCCTTAGCTTCCTGTAAGGTATCAGAAACTGCTTTATACAAAGCATCTTCCGTTGTAAATATATTTTCAATTGCAGTTGATGCCTTAGCTTCCTGCAAGGCAATTGTATTTACCAGCATCAAGGGATTTGGCAATCTCATAGTACTGCTATTTACAGTCGCCAATGCGCGGGATGCAGCCACCAACTTTTTTAAAATATCTATATCATTTTCGATTTCCGGATCCGGAGGCAGCGGTGGTAGATCGTTGTATGGTTTTGTTCTGTCGTAAGCCATAATTATATGTTCATTTTTTACGAATTATTGAACATGATACAAAATAAGGTAAAATTCACGCATAAAAGAAGACTTATGTTCATTTTTTAATATAAAATGAACATAACCGTAAATACGTAGATAAAGTGAACACATTATAGCTTTATGTTCATAATTTCTAAATAAATGAACATGTTTGATTGTAGTTATCCGTATAGATTGGGCCACCGATGATTACTCTTGCTCGACCTTGTGCCGCTAGAAATATCGGATGAATATTGATAATAAAATATCTTGTTATTCTCGATGTTGCCAGATCTACAATCCTTCTAACAGGATGGGTTACAATGCTGTACACGTGATTAAAATGGCTCTAAAAGTTAATGCTCCATTTTCATAACTTTCTGTTAAGAAAAGTCGAAAGTGCCAATAATATAAGAGTTGAATATTTGGTGCTAAATGACGACCGAACCAATGACAAACAAGCTACGAATAATCAAACAATCCTATCCGACAACTTGAAGTATGAAAAAAGATTTCTGAAATCTGTGATTTTTTTAAAGGACTTGCGAATAATTGGTTCAACAAGTTTCATTTAAAAAATCTCAATATGAACAATTTTAAAATTTACGCTTTTCTAACCTTCCTGTTTCTAGGGAATACTACCGTTTCCGCTCAAGGTATGTTGGAGTTATATTTTGGCGGTAGCAAAGACAGCTTAAGAAATGAAGCTACTAAACTAATTCACAAACCTGAACCAACATTTAATCGTGCAATCCAAATGACTGAGCCAGACCCAGCGACAATTGCAGATATAGGATTTCGGCAGGTATACAAATCGAAAAATCACTTTTTTACTGCACGGGACAACAAAAGGATTTTTGCATATAAGTTCCCAAAACAATCCGACAATACAATAATACTTATTCACGGAGTAGGAAGTAGTGCATCTAAGTACAACAAGACGGCAGGATTACTACAAGAAGCAACCCAGGCTAAAATTTATGCCATTGACCTGCGTGGACACGGACAATCTGAGGGAAATAGTGGTGATGTGGATTATATTAACCAATATGTTGATGATTTAGCTGACATAATAAGAATTATCCGCAAAGAGAGACCTAAGGGGAAAATCATAATTGCTGGACATTCCATGGGTGGCGGAATAGCTTTACGTTATGCTATGGCAAAGCAATATGAACAACCTGACGGCTTTTTGCTTTTCGCACCACTAATCGGACACAACTCCCCTGCGTTTCCGCGAGCACAAGCCACCAAAAACTTATCTGAGCCTTTTATGAAAATCCATATTCAGCGAATAATTGGTTTGTCTATGCTGAATGAAATTGGCAATCACGATTATGACAGTTTGCCGGTATTGTTTTTCAATTTCCCCGAAGCTGTTCCTTTGAGAAAGTATAGCTATCGTGCAAATAAAAGTACAACGCCTGATGATTATGTGGCAGGGTTAAATGCAGTGAACAAACCAATGCTTGTATTGATGGGTAGCGAAGACGAAGCTTTTTCGGCTGAAGCTACGAAAGCAGCTGTTTTGAAAAATAGTAATGGTGAAATTCAGATAATAGATAAGACTTCCCATAATGGGGTAAGGCACAACGCACAATCTTTTACCTTTATCAAAGATTGGTTTTCCAAATTATAATGGACAAACAAAAGCAACAGCAATTATTTCAGGAAATTATTGAGCAACATAAAGGTATTTTGTTCAAGGTTGCCGGTGCATACTGTCCAAACGAAGATGACCGGCAAGACCTCATACAGGAAATATTGATTCAGGTTTGGCAGTCTATCCACAAATACAATGACCAGTATAAAATTTCAACGTGGTTGTATCGTATTTCACTGAATGTAGCAATATCATTCTATCGCAAAAGTTCAACTAGAGCAAAGAAATATACCGTATTAAATGAGCAATTGGTAGAAATTCCGGACGAAGAGAAATCGGAAAGTGAGCAACAATTGAATTTATTGGAACATTTTATCAGCGAACTAAAAGAGATAGATAAAGCATTGATGATACTTTATTTGGAAGACAAAAGTCATACTGAAATTGCTGAGATTTTAGGAATGTCGGTAAGCAATGTTGGAACGAAAATAGGGCGCATCAAAGACAAATTAAAAGCAAGATTTTCACAATTAAAATCATAAATAAAATGAACGAGTTGGAATTAAGAAAACTTTGGCAAACCACCAATGATAAATTGGAAGAGAGCTTTGTCATAAACAAAAAAAACAAAGATGATTTAACCCGAATTAAGGTTCATAGTATTTTGGGTTCAATGAAACCCATTAAGATTTTTACACTATTGGTTGGTATTTTATGGGTTGGTATCGGGGTAATTACTTTGAGTTCGATTTATTTAAACTCATTTTCTGAAGCAAATAAGTTTTTTCTCTTTTCGGCTTCTATTCAGGTGGGGTTGACCGCTATGGCATTGTTCATTTATCTTTATCAGCTGATCACGATTTACCAGGTGGATGTAACTGAACCAATTTTAACAACACAAGAGAAATTAGCAAGCCTGAAAATGTCTACGCTTTGGGTAACCCGGATTCTCTTTCTTCAACTTCCTGTTTGGACAACATTTTGGTGGAACGACACAATGCTAACAGATTGGGGCATTTTACAATGGGTACTGCCATTGTTTTTTACAATTTCATTTACTTTTATTGCTATTTGGCTTTTCTTCAACATTAAATACGAAAACAGAAATAATAAATGGTTTCAACTTATTTTTAGGGGGAAAGAATGGACACCATTAATGAAGTCTATGGAAATGTTAGAACAAGTAGCCGATTATAAAGAAAATAACACCAGCAGCTAATCGAGTAGACGAAACAATGACTAATATTCGCCGACAGCTAACCTTATTTGTAAAACAAACGGACGCTGAAACAATTGAAAAAGTTAGGAAAAAATTTAACCCACGACAAAGCGAATTAATAAGTTGCCACGTTACATTATGCAGAGAAGACGAACTTGAAGACATTGATCAAGTATTAAATAACTTGAAACAGCTTAAACAAAAAATAATAAACATAAAGTTTGGACGAGTGATAAGGTTTGATAATGGCAAAGGCGTTTTAATTCCTGCAGCAATAGAAAATCCAGAGTTTCAAGAGTTACGACAAAGATTATTAGCAGGTATTGTTGACAAACCAAGACTACAAGAACCACATATTACTTTAATGCACCCAAGAAATTCTACTTGTACGGACAGTATATTTGAACAGATTTTAAAAACAAAAATTCCAAACAAACTGACCTTTAACAGAATCTCGGTTATAGAACAAGAAGGAGATAACATTTGGAAAATAATTAAAGAAATTGAATTGCTAAATTAATTCACTTATGCCAAATCAGATAGAACCTATAATAGAAACAGGATTTATTAAAACCGCAGGAATTTGTTTATTAATAGGTGCATTATTAGCAACTTTGGCAATGACACTGCATCCGAATGGCGGCGATATTGAATACATCGTAAAAATTAAAAGTGTTCTTACTTTTTCTCATTCAGTTGCAATATTTTGTCTGCCATTAATTGGGTTTGGTTTTTGGGGTTTATCTAAAATTTTAGAAACAAAAAGCAAAATATCAACCCCTGCTTTTTTTATCTTTTCATTTGGGCTTCTTGCTGCAATGATAGCTGCCACAATAAATGGACTAACACTTCCGAACTTTGCTTCTAACTTCTCAGCGAACGATAACGAAATTTCAACAATCAAAAAAATTATTGACTACGGCAAATTCATCAATATTCCAATGGCTATTATTTTTATTGTAGCAACTTCCTTATCAGTTGGACTTTGGGCATTTTTAATTACTCAGACTTCCAAACTACCAAAATGGATAGGATATTTTGGGCTTAGCAGCGGTTCGGCGGACGGAATTCTGTTGGGCTTTTTGTTGTTATCTTGTACTTTAGTTTTTCAATCGGATCCAGTTCCGGGGCTTGACCAGCAATGAATCCCCTGCCTGCAGCAATACTCGAACGTTAGCTGCAAGGGTACTGAATCGTATAACCAACAATAAACAGACAGATTATCGAACAGACAGACGAAATATTCAGACACTTTGAAAAATACATAAAACTAAGCGACACTTTAAAAAGTGAACTTGCTAACAGAATTGTATTCAAGACTTTTAAGAAGGGCGAACTTGTTCATAATGCTGACACAATTTGCACTAAAAGTTACTTTATCCAAAAAGGACTTTTGCGGACTTACTTTATCAAAG
>NZ_JBBJNI010000134.1:0-6738 GCF_037719425.1 Daejeonella sp.
TTTGCGGAGTTTCCAATACAATGCTTGTTCTACGGTGTCCTGTGTAAAGACAATAGGCTCTAGTAATAAAAAATCGTTCGCATAGGGCGTGAGGCGCTCGATCTTCGCATTAAGTTCCTCGACAGTGTTGGCCTGATATTCTACTAATAAAGCGGCAGTAGGCTCGGGTAAAGTTTTAAGAATTGACGGAACGCCTTTTATATTTTCAATGGACCGAAGTGACGCCCGATCCATCAATTCAACAGCCTCGGCGCTGGTATGAGTTAAAGGCCTGATGGCCTGACATGCTGAGTAGATATCCTTGAAATAAATGAAAGCGGTTGATTTGTACGGGTAATCAGGAACAGTCTCCATAACTGCTTCTGCGATAAACCCCAGCGTGCCTTCTGCTCCTATCAGTAAATGGGAGAAAATATCCAAGGGATGCGAATAATCTATAAATGAATTGAGCGAATAGCCCACCGTATTTTTTGTTAAATACTTCATTCTGATCCGGTCTGAAAGCACCGGATTTTCGGCAATCTGTTGCCTTAAGCTCAATATTGAAGAATATATCTCCGGGCATTCCTGCTCAAATCTCGAGTAGTCATCTTTAACTTCCGTAGAAAAACTTTTTCCGCTTGGCAGGATAAAACGGATATGTTTAGTTGTGTGATATGAATTCATGCTAACCCCGCAGCACATACCGCTGGAATTATTAGAGAGGATGCCGCCGATCATTGCTGAATCGATGCTTGAGGGATCAGGCCCTATTTTTCGCCTGTGTTTTTTAAGAAACACATTCACCATTGTTCCTGTGATACCAGGCTGCACCCTGACCCGGCTTCCTGAATCTTCTATCAATATCTGATTCCAATATTGCTTGAGATCAACCAGGATGCCGTCAGTTATGGATTGCCCCGACAAACTGGTGCCACCGGTACGGAAAACGACCGGGATACTATGCTCATGCGAAAATTTCAAGATCGCGATTACTTCTTCTTCACTAACTGGCCGTACAACTGCTTTCGGCCTGAGGTAGTAGAATCCGGCATCAGAAGCATACGCTACCAGATCAACCAGACGACATTTTATTCTTTCTTTTGGCAGGATGTTCTCCAAAAGCTTCCCAATATTCATAATTGCTATTTAATCCTTAAAGGTGTAAGAATTTTTAAGGGTTTGCAAGAATTAATGACAGGGAACCCATTTTTTACATTTCCGACATAACCTCTGCGGAAATCTTTATTGCCTGATCTATATCTTCTTCCGAATGTGCCGCACTGATATACCACAAACCTCTGCCAATTACTCTGATCTTTTTATCGTGCATCGCTGCAATAAATTTACCCAGTTTCGCTTTATCGAAAGTCAGTGTGTCGCGGTAGTCTTTGGCTTTTTTCAGGTCAGTAAAAGCGATGTTGAACATTGGGCCCGGACCCTGCACCAACAGATTCAGGTTGTTTTCCTCGGCAGCCTTAATAAGGCCATCCTTGAGTTTATTGCCAAGCCGGAATAGACGTTCATAGGGGTTTTCAGTTTCCAGCACTTGTATAGTGGCAAGAGCAGCAGCAATAGTTGGGTTGCTGGAATTCATTGTACCTGCATGGATAACTTTTGCATCTTCGATTAAACCAATCCACTCCTTCTTGCCGACTATCGCACTGATGGGATAACCGCTGCCCATGGCTTTGGCGAAAATGGACATGTCCGGAGTAATACCATAATAGGCCTGTGAACCTCCAAGGCTCATCCGGAAACCTGTGATGACCTCATCGAAGATCAACGCTATCCCATATTGATCACAAAGATCTCTTAATCCTTGTAAGAAACCTTCTTCCGGAAGAATACAGCCACTATTACACATTATGGGTTCGGTAATAATCGCTGCAATTTCATCTGAATGTTTTGCCAGGGTGCTTTTCACCAGCTCCAGGTCGTTCCAGGGCAGAATTATGAACTCGTCCCTTGCTTGATCCGGCAAACCAGCTGTCCAGGGGTAAACATTTGGGTTTTCCCTGCTACCTAAAGAATCAGCCGAGGGTGCTGAAATCCCCCAGGCCACATTGTCGAGCCATCCATGGTAGTGGCCTTCAAAGCGGAGGAATTTTGGTCTTCCGGTTTTAGCACGGGCCACCCGAAAAGCAGTCTGTACGGCTTCTGAACCATCGAGGCAAAAACGCATCAGTTCAGCAGAAGGGATCAACTTATTAAGCTTTTCTGCAAGTTCGATTTCTCTGATGTGCTGACCTGCGAACAGCTGGCCTTGTTCGGAATATTCGTTAACAGATCTAAGTACATGAGGATGAGAATGTCCGAGGATCAGCGGGCCCTGGCTTAACGTAAAATCAAGATATTCATTTCCGTCGGCATCGTAGATCTTACTTCCTTTACCATGAACATAAAATATAGCATGAGGATGATTATACTTCCTGAATTCAGATGATACTCCACCGGCAAGAACTTTTTTCGCTCTTGTAAGTAATTCTGCCGACTTTGTATAACTTGTAAGTTCCATATGATCCTGTTTAGGTTAATTTCCAATCCATAATACATTTTAACCTGTATGTCAGCCCAGGATGCGCTCAATGCCGTTGAATGTCCCCATTGTGTCAGATCCAATAACCGTTAGCAGTTCCATATCCAAATTTTATGTAGCAGGACGTTTTTATTGAAATTGTATGGTTCCAAAGAATTGAGGTAAATGGAAATTAGGCCTCGGAAAATCTACTACTGCCCATGTAATATAATTAGGATTGGAAGTCCTGCTCCCGGTTTTATAAAAGTTCGCTTTCCAATTTACGCCTTTAGCAGGACGGGTGAGGTTGGAATATTTACTTAACAGCGATAAAGGTATGCTGTACTCAATGGTCCAGGTTACCGGCCCGGCAATTTCCGGATCAACCGTTTCAGGCAGAGAATGCGCAATATGAATCTCTTTAAGCTCATCCTTAGTCAGCTTTTTCAGTTCTGTCATTGGCTTCTCAATGTAGAACATGAGTGGCGTGCCACCTGCATTCACCTCAAGATTGAAGTACTTCAAAGGGAACTTCTCATCGGGAGAAAAAAAGAACTCAACACAAGAATCTGAGGATACATTCCCATTATATTCAGTCACAATGCTTCTCACCAAACGGTCCTTCACCTGAAAAATAACATATACATGTGTATCGTTATACATCATTTTGGATTGGACCTCCGGCTGGAACGCAGAAACCTTACCCATGTAATTTGTGATACGGATAGGCTCAATTTTTTTCCACTGTGCCTTATTCCAATCCGCGTTTATCTTAAGTTTCTTCTTAAGTCTTTCAACCTTGTAAACCGGGAATTCGTTAACGTTCATGGGAGCGGCTTTAATTTTAGGATTCGTGACTATTCCCGCAGCATAAAATACAGGAAGAATAATCAATAACAGATAATTAATTAAGTTCATACTTAGGGAGTTGTTGGCATGGCGCGCTCTCTGGCAACCTCCTGTGGTTGCACACCGGTAAGATTATTTTTGAAATTGGCTCTGACATAGGTAAGGATCAAAGCAATCTGGTCATCCGAAAGATAACTATTAGGTGGCATAACCTCATTATAGCCAACGCCTTTTACTGTTATCGGCCCACTAAGGCCATTGAGAACGATCCTGATAAGACGCTTCCTGTCTCCCTTTACATACTCCGAGTTTTCAAGCGGAGGGAATCGTGTACCATCCCCTTTTCCGTCAGCCTGATGGCAGGATGCACAGTAGGTATTATAAAGTTTTCCACCTGCAGCAACTTTTGCTGTATTCACATTGTCCTTAATAATATCGGGCGTTTTGATGTGCGGCTGGGTTTCTTTACGTTTCTGCATCGCTGTAAGGTCTGCAGCACCGAATTTCTTTTTATCACCTTTATACATCACTCGCCAGATCTTTCCTTTTTCACTTTCAGAGAAGTAAAGGGACCCATCAGGGCCCATTGCGATTCCCATTGGGCGGTATAATGCATTACTGGTATTAACAATCGTGTCGACACCCGGGAACCCATCTGCAAATACTTCCCAATTGCCCGATGGAACACCGTTTTTGAAAGGTACAAAGCCGATAAAATATCCACCCTGCGGATAAGGTGAGCGGATAGTAGATCCGTGAAAGGCAATAAAGGCACCATCCTTGTACCGGTTAGGGAATTGAATACCCGTATAGAAGAACAGGTCATTTGGGGCGAAGTGACCGGGGAAACCGACGAGAGGATTCAGGTATTTCTTGGTTGGTTCTTTCTTTCCATCTCCACCATATTCCGGGTTCACCAGCTTTTTGCTCTTCATATAGTCATAGTATACATATGGCCAGCCACCATCAGACCCCTCCGTAACCTTGAAAAACTCTTCGGCCGGCAATAATGCGCTTTGCCATGGATTATAAAGATCCGGAAACTGACGAACCAGGTCATCCCTGCCATGCTGTACTGCATATAATGCTTTTTCCTTCTTATTCCAATCCATGGCTACAACGCTACGGATACCGGTAGCGTACCTTACCCCGTCCTTTTGCGTTTGGTTTGGCTTACTGTCGCTGAATTTCCATATGCCTGCGTGGTCTTGAAGCTCCGGACAAGGATTCTGTCCTAAAGAACCTGGCTGACGATCGTTGATTCCGCAAACATCACTAGGGGATCCGAAAGGGACGTACATATTTCCCTCGCTGTCAAATGCCAATGGCTTAGCTATGTGCGATGATCCGTATTTGGCATTCTTGTAGTCATCTGTTAAAAGGAGTTCGGATTTGCCTTCTGGCACTAATTTCCCTGGTGTAAGTTTTGTCCGGAACACTTCCCCGGCAGTAGTAAAATAAAGATATCCCTTGTGGATTCTCATACCCGTACCGTAATTCCCTTCGTCGGGATAATCCCCAAAAGACTTTATTATATCCGCTTTACCATCATTATCAGTATCACGCATGGCTATACTACCCATTTTATTGATGGGGTTCCGCATTTTAACATAAATATCGCCATTTGAATTAACTGCGAGGTGCCTTGCTTTGCCAAGGGAATCGGCCACTACTACCGCTTCAAAACCACCGGGAAGAAATAAGCCGCCATTATTTGGTGACTTATCCGGGAGCCCTCCTTTTCCATTGGTATTAATAAAACTGATTGTGATTAAACAAGCTAAAACCGCAAGCACAATAAGCCCTTCTTTAATCCTGATCTTGTAAAAAGATTTTAAGTTAATGTTCATTTTAGTCTGTTATTTGGCTGTTGAGTAATTATTATGCATATTCTCTACTTTTTACTGATTTTCCAAATTAAACCCTCATTATTTATCCCTTATAACCAAAAAGTTGCGGAATAAGCATCAATGACTGTTTCTGTTATTATCCTTTTTTCTTAAAATCATCGGGGATTACAAAATCATAACCTTTTGGAGGCCATGGGCCAATACTCTGCCCGGTGGGCCTTGGACTCGTGGGTCGAATGGGTTCATAACCAGCAGCATTATATTTAATATTAAGGAAGGGTGTTTTTATAACCTCACCCTTTGCCAATGATCTGATTCCCATATCGATGATGCCGCTTGTCAATAAATTTCTTTCAATAGGGGCGGTCGGACCGCTTAAAATAAACTTTTGAATATTTAAAGTCAGATAACTAAAATGAGCATAAATTGGTCCCCCACTGAGTACAAATTCAGTTGCCATAATTCCTTTTGAAGTTTTTGCCGAATAAGCCCATCCTGTATTGACGTATTTGTCGAGCATCAGAATAACTCCTTTAGTTCCATCTGAATAATTAACAATAACAGCAAAAGGAGTTTCTACAATCTCACGCATATTCCCGGTCGCTTTACCCTGTATGGTATCACAAGCTGCATCAACCAGTTTTTGTGAAATCTTCCCTGTGTCAATAGCTTTCCAGACATCGTCTCCTTTTAAGCCTTCAACGCTTTTAACACCAGTTTCACCCCCGGCTCTCCGCTCTACCATACACTGAAGAATTTCGGTGACATGAAATCCGTAAGCGTCTAGCGATGCGTAGCCAATTGCCACAGCTTCGGATATTTTGGCACCCAGCGGATGTTCCAAAGGTTTATCCCGCCAGCAATATGGCAATGAAGAACCAGCCATCATTGGAACATTTAATTCCTGGGCACGATCATAAATCCATTTGCTATCCAGCCAGCTATAGGACAAGGCCTTATCTGTAAATACAGGCACAGACTTTTTAGACGCATCAAACACCCTGAATATTCTTTCGAGATAATTCATGCGGGGATATAATTTCATACCCAGTCTATTATACGGATAATCACCGTGCTCACCGACATAGACAACCGCATCGACAGCTAGTTTATCGCCGCCAAGGGTTAATGCTTCTTCTACAGTTGGGTAGACCGGAGTGTTATTCATCCTGGCAATTCTGACACCCGTATCATTTTCGCCAATCTGCTCGATATATACCGAAGCAATTTTTATTTGAGGAGCTATCATTCCCTCGTCCGCAGGAATACCGAGAAATAATTTGGTGCCGATTACATCAGCATGTGCACTATTCCTGTATATATGGGTAATGAATGCAATTTTTTTGATCCCCTCCTGACCGGCGAAGGCTTTCGACAACTGTTCAGTTATAGAGATGATACTTCCATCTTCACCTAGTACAAACCCAGGAACAATACTTAAACCGGCTGCTGTAAAGACGGATTTTTTAATAAAGTTCCTGCGGGGATTGAGGCTTTCACTTTTCATTCTGATGTCTTTTTACGCTCTGATTAATACTTTAA
>NZ_JBBJNI010000134.1:6748-11979 GCF_037719425.1 Daejeonella sp.
AAATCTGATCACCAGCCAACTGCATAACCATTTCTTCGCAAATCCGCGCCGCCCATAAGCCAACCGGTTTTACGATCGATACTGACTCCTTGTGCGCCGCCTACCGTCATCGACCAGTCCCCAAGGCTGGTATCAATTATGTATCCCATATCCCTTAACGACTTAATCACTTTTGCCGGGACCCTCGTTTCCATAATCAATTCCCTTGCAGGCACGGAACCCAGTTCATCCTTCCAGCGGAAACGGGGTGCACTGATCGCATCCTGAATATTCATACCAAAATCGATGGCATTTATAGCTACCTGGGGTACAGACTGAAGAATCCCGAAACTACCTGGAGAGCCTACGATTAGCTGAGGCTTGCCATCTTTATGGAATTGTAACATACCGCCTATACACCATCCCACAGCTTTACCCGGAACAACACTATTGGCTAAACCCTGCTCGGCCGACATCCAGTCAAGGGCACTGTTAAACACTACCCCGGTATTTCCAGCGACGTATCCGCAGCCAAAACCACCCCCGTGCGTCTGGATAATTACCACAGCATTACCCCACTTATCTACGGCTGAAAGGCTCGTTGTGGCATATTTATATTTACTTAGGGTTGCAGGATCCTGAGGGCCGTTATCTAAATTTAGAGAACTTTTATTGGTCATGCCTGCCATACGCTCTTTTACACGTGCGACAACCTTTTCCCTTTGTTTTGAAATATAGGCGTCTGATAACAGCATGTCTACGGGAACCGAAACATATTTAGGATCTCCAATATGTTTATCGGTATCTATTCTGCTAAGATAATTTGCTTCGAGTAAATGAGCCAGGTATTCTACACTATTATGGCCCATTTTCTTTAGGTCAAAACCTTCCATAATCTTCAGCACCTGCAGCTGCTGTATCCCCATTCCTGGAGGAGGATTGTTATACACTGTGTAATCCCGGTATTTAATAGAAATAGGGTCAACCCAATGGACTCTATCAGGCACTAATGCCAAATCCTTCTGAGTAATAAATCCACCATCCCGGGCAAAAGCATTCGCCATTTCTCTGGCAATTTCACCCTTGTAGAAAACATCGATTCCTTCTGCAGCAATCCTCTTCATAGTTTTCGCCAGGGGCTTATTGGAAAAAATATCTCCAACAACATAGGGATCCTTATCATTCTTGAGGTAGATCTTCCGGGATTGAGCGTGAGGAGCTATCCTGTTCACAGTTCCTGCCCACATCGCCTGGTCGAACTCTGTAACAGGAACCCCGTTGTCAAGGTAATCAATGGCACTCTCAAAAACTTCAGAAAGAGACATAGTACCGTAATCTTTCAACGCCCTGTCCCATCCTGCAAGGTTACCCGGAACAGCAGCGATACGTGGCCCGATAGTTTCCATAGCCCCGTGTCCTGCACCATCAGCGACCCTCACATCTTTTTTAAATCTTGTAATTTTGAATGTTTCAGGTACCCATCCACCAAAAACAAGAGACCTGACCCTGTTTTCCCTGGCTGAATAAAAAAGCATATAGCCCACTCCGGCAGTACCAGACATATAAGGTTCAGCGGCATTCAGGGCCGCTGCGGCAGCCACGATTGCATCAATAGCGTTTCCGCCTTTGACCAAAATTTTCTGACCAGCAAGTGTTGCAAGAGGATTTGCTGTAGCAATCATACCGTTCTTTCCAAGAGCCGCAGGACGGAGGTTATCTTTTGCTGCCTGAGCTTGAACTTGCAGGTTGGGCAATAGAAGGAAAGATGCTATTCCGGTAACCAGAAGTATTTTCTTTTTCCAGTTTACGATGTTTTCTTTTTTATTCATAACAAATAGGTGAAAATTTCTGGATCAGAAGGGTAAAAATTAAAGTTCTGGGCATATAAATGTATTTATTATTTTTCAAACGGGAATAATGGCTTACGCCTGTTCTCGTACCTGAAAAGAGTCATATCGGCCTGGGTTACTCCTGGGGTATTCACCTGAATAACGGTTGGACAGACAGAAGCGTATGCTGCTATTGGAGCATTTACACCTTTGGCAACAATTGCATCAAATTCCGACGGCTGCACTCCCTGGGAAATTAATTGCTGAAGGCTGAAGGGCATCACTCTCAAAGAAGTAAGCATGATCACACTACCCTCCTCAGTAGCAACGACAGCTGTTCTGCCCATCTTAAAATTTACCTGCCCGCCGTGACGGGGATTAGTTTCCTGGAATTCGCCATTTGTTATACGAAGTAGCTTGACCTTTAGCCTGCAAGTTCTTATTCCATCATTACCTGTACCTACTATTATCAGTTTGAACGTTTCACCAGGCTGATGATTTTCGGCCATACGCACCGCATCAGGATCGTAGATACATACAAAATACTTGTACTTTTTACGCTCTTCGAAAGCTTCGAGAATGCAACAATTATTTGCTGGCCCCCCACCTCCAACATTATCTCCCATATCGAGTAATAGAACCGGCTTTTCACTCGTTTCTATCATATTCAGAGCGGATGGAATATCATTTTTATGGCCAACGAAACTTTCCCGTCTGTTGAGAATATATTTCTCCAACTTCTTTGCAGTTTCAAGGGCCTTGTCTCGATTTCCGTTCGCTACCACGATAATCGAGGCACCCATTTCTTCCACATCTGCATAAGGAAAGCCGTGCAGGATACTAAGTGATAAGATTTCAGGATCCCTGCTTAATTCATCAGCATAGGCATAAAGACTTTTGCAGGGTTCATGATCTGTTAACTGCTGCTCGATACTAATGGCCAATGGAAGCTGAATTAATACCTGAACCGGATTGGTTTTTCCTCTTAAAAATTGCACCAGCAGATTCGCTGCCTCAATACCCCGCTGCCTCATATCGACGTGAGGATTCTGTTTATACGCTACCAGCGCATTAGTGGATGATACCATCAGAGGGCTTACGTTTGCGTGCAAATCAAGGGTGCCAAAAATTGGAATAGAATCACCTAATTTTTTCCTGACCAGGCTCAACCAATGTCCATCCATATCGGGGAATTCTTCAGACACACCGGCACCATGTGGAATAACGAGACATGCATCAACAGGGAGAATCTTTTCAAGCTCTTCCATCATATTGGTTAGCAAGTCATTGTAAGTATTTGCAGAAATCGTACCCCCCGGTGTTGCTGAAGCGTACAGGATTGGGACAATTTCCATCCCTTCCCTGTCCATCACTTCCATCATTCCCCCTATTTCGTTATGGGCAGTCTCGTACTCCTTCCTTATAGCATTGCCCCTTAAATAATATCCATTCATAAAGTCGGCGGTAACAGTAGCCTGAGGGACAAAAGTGTTTGACTCGTGATAAATTCCGAGAAGGGCTATTCTAAAAGACATAAACTTATTATTCCGCATTAACAATTCAAAAATTAATCGACCTGAGGTGCTGACTCATCTAAAGCTTCTGCTCTGGGCCGATTACTGTTCCAGTACGAAGCAAGAATTGATGACGAAAAGCCCATGATCGGGCCGCAAACTGCAGTAGCAAGCCCAACAGTTGCGATCTTTCCCATAACCTTTGCGATCCCTGAAACAAGGCCTGCATTTTGGGTTCCGGTGGTAATTGCAATTGTACGGCAGTCATCTTCTGATAATTTTAAAAGTCTTGCTAACCAGTAACCAAAGAAAAAGCCGAAGAGGATCAGCAGAAAAACTACTATGATCAATTCAATTCCAATATTGAGAATACTATCTCTTCCGGCAGCCATAATTATGGCAACTATAAAAGCTACACCGATCATAGAAATCAGAGGCATCGAATCATCAAGCCATTTTGCTTTTCCATGCAGGAACTTGTTAAAAATGAGTCCGGCACCAATAGGAATAAATACCATTTTGATTATTCCCCACATCATTTCACCCACATTTATTTCTATAAACCCATTTGCAAGAACTTTCATCAGCAGCGGAATGAGAAATGGTGCAAGCAATGTGGTAATGGCAGTAATCGTAATCGCCAGTACTACATTTGCCTTGGCCAGGTAACACATAACACTGGCTGTAACTGATGTCGGGGCGCAACCGAGTAAGACGATCCCTGCGGAGATTTCGGAAGGAAAATCAGTGAAACTTGCCAATGCGAAACCAAGTAAAGGCATAATAGTATATTGGACAAAAACCCCTACAATCACTGATCTGGGAGATTTTGCAAGAGCAACGAAATCTTTTAGGCCCATGGAACACCCCATCCCGAACATTATGATCTGGATGAGCGGGGTGATAAGAGTGGCAAACTCGAAACCATTATATTCCTTAAAATATTGGGGATAATACAATGACGTAGCAACTACAGAAAGTATGACTGTAGTGAATGTAAGTCCGCGGAGAACTGGAAAGCCTCTGAAACTAATAGCAAGCAATAATAAGAAAGCGATGACAAATGGCCCTGCGTTTGCGATATTGTCATTAGCTGCCATGTGAATGGCAATTAAAAGACTTAATATAGAAACACCCAGCAAAACCTTGGGAAAGACTCTCCTTTTCATTGAATAGAATTAAATATGTAAAAATTAGACAGATGCCTTCTGGAATTCTTCTCTAACCCTGTTTGCTACAATTTTATCCTGTCCGGGTTTCAGCTGCCATACGGATAGTTCGATTCCATCTTTTTTGCTACCCATAGTGCCAGCTCCCATTACTTCAATACCTGGATTCCCGTTCCACAAACGCTGTTTAAGATCCCTTCCGGTCATCTTAATCAGGTTAGTATCCCAAGAAAGGTGTAACGTTGGCGTGTAGTTAGCAATTTCCGGAATGAAAACTTCTGTTTGTACTCCTTTTATACTTTTAAGTGTATCCACTACAACGGCCATTCCAGCTTCCCATGTTTTCCATTCTTTCACATGATCCATGTTAATGTGGCGTTCCAAAGCCACATACATAGCAAGGATTTCTTCCTTATTCACTTTATGCCCTCTGCAGATGCCACTGTTTGGCGGCGCACTTAGACGCGCAGCAGCAATCAGGTCTTTTTTTCCCATGAGAATGCCGGTACTTTGAGGGCCTCTCATTGCTTTGCCTCCCGAAATAGCTACCAGATCAAAACCCAAATCATTAAACTTCCACAGATTGTCTACAGGATGCGCGTCTGAAGCGATATCGATCATTGTGGTAATTTTATGCTTTTTGCCCAAAGCGAGCCACTGTTCATATTTCAATTCACCCTTGTTCAACTCCCTGTTCAGGAACCATAGCATTACAGTTTTTTCATTAATGGCTGCCTCAA
>NZ_JBBJNI010000135.1:0-11814 GCF_037719425.1 Daejeonella sp.
TATTTGACCTGTTTTATCGTGTGGAAGGAAAAAATGAAAATGTTTTTGCAGGTTTTGGTATCGGATTATTTATCGCCACCGAAATTATTAAACGGCATAAGGGATATACCACAATAGAAAGCGAAATAGATAAAGGCTCAACTTTTAGCTTTATACTTCCTGTGAAGATTTGAAATGCCTAAAATAATACAATTTGTAAGTTGCTTCATAGACATAAAATAGTTGTATTTTTTCGAAATAAATTTTTGGTGTTGACTTGGCGCTACTACCCCCGCCCTTTTTCCAATTGAGTAAACGGCTGCGATGCCGAGTGCTCATATAGAGGTGTCAGACACTATTTATTTTTTTTTATAAATTCTAAAGTGTGTTGCTCACCACTCAAGATTAATGCTTCTTTTTCTTCCTTAGTTAATTTTCTAATTTTGGGACTAATTCCGGCCGATGAAACAGAAATTGTTCGTTCCCAGTCTTCAGGAATTAATTTATTTCGATTAAGATTTTCCAGTACTATCAGATAAAATGCTTGCAAATAATCACTGATATTACTGATTTGAACCGGAACTAATTCCTTATCCAGGGAATCACTTTTAATTTGTAAGTCAGAGTCAATCCTTACTCCAATGGTCTTATAATTTGGTATTCTTATTTTATTGTTAAGTGAGTCCAGACCTATACTGTCAAACATAAATATGGGAAAGTTCCCCATGATACCACCATCTACAACGACGTCAAGGTTTTCAACGCCTCGATGCTTTTTATAAACCCGCCCTATGCTGTCTATAAACACTGCTTCAAAATAAAGTGGAATAGACATTGAAATTCTCACAGCATCTTTTACTTTCATTTGTGGATATGTTTCTGAAGAAAAAATTAAAAGCTTCTGCTTATTCATAGACGTACCCGTAACATACAGCTGTTTAAAACCTTTCTCCTGAAGTTCTTTGAAAGTTATTTCAGAGTTTCCTGTTTTGCTTTTTATTATTTTTTCCAGCCATTTAATAAAATTATCTCCTTTATACCAACCATATTTTCCATTTAACCTGGAGAATCCTCCGAAAAAGATAAATTCCCCGTCATTAAACTTCTGAAATTTTGTTCCTGAAATAATATCATAAATTTCATCTGAATTATAACCTAATGAAAACATTAATGCAGTAATGGCCCCGGCTGATGTCCCTCCAACTTTTTTGATATTATTACTTATCCCGGATTTTTCAAATTGCCGTAGAACGCCAGTATAGGCTATACCTCTCATTCCGGCCCCTTCAAATACAATATTTTCGTAATTGCGAATTTGGGAGTACCCATTAAGGAAAAGAGTTGAAAATATAATTACCAAATAAGTGGTTTTCATCATGAAAGTATTTATTGAAAGTATCATCTACACCGCCTGTGACTAAAATTTTTACTAATCTTTTCTTATGAGCTGTATTACGGTGCCCCGAAAGGTTTCTGATATAAATTAAAGATAATGTCAATTCGTCATATTTATGAATATAAGCTCGTGTAAGCCCGGCCGACGGGTGGCCGGACGGGCTTCACAGCCTTTAAACAAATTGAATACTATTGAAACTCCAGTCTGAAACCAGCATTAAAATTTAATCCTTTAGTGTTATAACCACTAAAATCTATATAATTTTCATCAAGAAGGTTCTTTACATCAGTAAACAAGGTGAGTCTTGCCGCTGGCTTGTACTGTGCGTACAGATCCACCATATTATACGAATCCATATCTGCATCAACAGTCTTAAATGTGGAACTATCGAAGTAGCGATCTTTTCTATCGCCTGTATATTTATAAATCATATTGAAACTTAAATTCTCACTCACATTAAAACCCGCATTTAATCCAAAAGAATCCTTAGGCCTTCTGAAGAGATTGAAAGTTTGGCTTTTCGGTGTGGTTACTTCTCCGTTAACATGAGCATAGAAGGCATTTAAATTGATTACTGAGGTAGGTTTAAAACCTAATTCCAGCTCAAAACCTTTATCTTTCTGATTATTTTGATTGATGTATCCAAACTTACCGGGTGTTAACTGACCAAAATCGATGACATTTTCAATTTCTCGGTCAAAATAGGCAAAGGAAAGGTTTAAATTATCTGTAAAGTTGAGATCTAAACCAGCTTCATAAGTTACTGATGATTCTGGCTCCAGAGTTAAATTCCCGAACTGCGAGAACAACTGGAATAATGAAGGAACTCTGTAAGCCGATGAAACATTAACAAAGACTTTATAACGGTTTGCTAAAAGGTAGGACGGATTAATTGTGTAAGTGAAATTATTGCCGAACTGACTGTGATCATTTGCTCGGCCTCCCAACTCCGCCTGAAAGCCACTCTTAGATTTAATAAATATGGAAGTAAAGATACTTTTGATGTTATTATCGGCAGATAATGGTTTGCTGAAAGGGTTACGCTGCTCTGTTTTTGCAAACCGGTAGCTAACACCGCTGGCAATATCAATTACGTCGTTGAAAGCATAGTTAAAATTACTCTCCGCATGGGTAATATCTCCAGAGTTATTTGTAATTGAGCCTTTATTGTCGAAGTGATTTCCGACATTATTTTGGCTAAGATTAAAATTTAAACTACCCCTGTTAATGGAAAGTTTTCCTCCAAAGCCGGCTAAAAATGCAGATTTGGTATAGTCGTAATCAATCGCATCTGCAAACGCACCATTATCAAGCCCTGCCTGGTTATCATTAGCCTGGAAATTGCCATTCAAGATCAATTTGCTGCTTAATTGCTGGGCAATATTAACAGAGACTGACTTTTGATGAAAGTCATCCTTATCAAAATTAGTTTCGCCTTTCCCCGGAGCGGCAGTAGAAAAACTTTTAGAATCCAGATTGGAAGCATTGAAAGAAATTGAAGTACTCCCGATCATTCCATTCAACCCGAGCATTTGCCTGTATGTATCAAAACTTCCTCCGGTAGCTGTAAGGTTAGCACTTAGCTTTCCGACTCCTTTTTTTGTGATAATATTAATTACCCCGGCAACAGCATCCGAGCCATATAAAGTGGAATTTCCGCCTTTTAATATTTCAACTCTTTCTATCTGATCTATAGCGATGGCTGCAATATTATATTCTCCTGATATTCCAGATGCATCGTTTACCGGAATGCCATCAATAAGGATAAGGGTATTTGCGGCAGAGGCTCCGCGAAGGAATACCGATTTAATATCACCAGGGTTATTGCCGTTTCCGCCAATAGTTAATCCGGCGACATTATTTAGGACTTCTGGAAGGGTTCTTCCCTGGCTTTTGCTGAGCGTTTCCGCCGTAATAATCCGGGCGACTTTACCGATCTCAGAGATTTTTTTCGGGGAACGGCTGGCGGTAACTACCACTTCACCGAGAGTTTCAGGAGTTCGATCCTGTGCGGATGCATTGCTGTAAAGCAACACAGATTGTGCCAGCCCTAGGCTTGCAACGACATAAAATTTAGTTCTTTTCATTTTGTTGTGAGTTGTTTATCCCACAGCAAACAGATAATGAAGGAATACAGAAATGGCCCTGTTGTACACCAGTACCATTCAAGCTTCAATCCCCGAAAGCTATGAATTGTTAAGCCAAGGCAGGTCTTCTGACTTACTCCCGGTTTATCCGGCCTTCCCATCTCCGCCTGGCGGAAACAGTGACCATAAGTTTGGATAACCGTTGTGGAGAACACAGCAGCGGGTCTGTCCGGGATTCTAACCCGGTTCCCTTTTAATCCCGATCGTGAAATCGGGAACCTAAAGCGATGCAAATGTAATACAAGAATTATTAATTGCAAACTCGCGTAGCGATTCCAGCGAAAGCTGGAACCTAAATAGATTCATCATGTATTAAGTTTATCACTAAATCCTATATTTATTACATGAAAACATCTCTGTTATTTACAGCCTTGATCATGTCTTCCTACGTTTTTGCCCAGACGGGCCATCCAAAGTTTAATACCAGGTTTCTCAAAAAAACCTTGAAAGGACATCATGGAATATTTGACAGCATTCTTAACCATCCGCAAAATAAAGAAGTCCAGATCCTGTATACACGGATAGACAGAGACAAGAATAATATCCCCCATTTCACTTCCTACAGCTATAATCTCGATCCTGAATGGTATTTCTATCCTGCAAGCACGGTCAAGCTTCCTGCCTCAATTTTTGCGCTTGAAAAGATCAATGAATTGAACATTCCGGGATTTACGAGCAAAAGCGTCATGATAACCGATTCATCATTTGCAGGGCAGACAAAGGTGAAAAAAGATGCAAACTCCGCCAGCGGGCTTCCAAGTATCGAACATTATATTAAAAAGATCCTCCTCACCAGTGATAATGATGCGTACAACCGTCTTTTCGAATTTCTTGGACGTGAAGAGATCAACAGGAAATTAAAAGCCAACGGCGCAGTACAGAGCCGGATCCTCAACAGACTGGCAATAGGCGATGCCGGCGAAAGTAGACGGCACACCAATCCAATTTCATTTTATAACGGTAAGGATCTGGTGTATAAAAAGCCGGCATTATACGATTCTAACGATTATCCCCTTCCGTTAAAAAATATGATCAGAGGAAAAGGATATACGGACGGTAGAGGTAAACTGATTATGGAACCTTACAACTTCGCTGACAATAACGTTTACACCATTTGGGATCAGCAGTTGATCATGAAGAAACTGATGTTCCCGGAGGCTTATCCTAAAGCGGAACAATTTAACCTGAAGCCCGATGATTACCGGCTGATATACAAATACATGTCCATGTATCCTGCAGAAAGTGATTTTCCAAAATATAATCCCGGGAATTTCTGGCCGACCTACAGTAAGTTTCTGTTCTACGGCCGTGAAAAGGATGTAAGCCCGAATCCAAACATCCGGATTTTCAATAAGTACGGTGACTCCTATGGCTATGTCATCGACAATTCTTATTTCGTCGACTTTGATAATAAAGTGGAGTTCCTGCTTACAGCGGTAGTACAGTCTAATGAAGACGGAATCTATAACGATGGCATATACGAATATCAAACGATCTGTTATCCGTTCTTAAAGGAATTAGGCCGGGTAATCTACGATCATGAACTTAAAAGAAATAAGAAATATCTTCCAGAACTCAGTAAACTTAAAAGCTTGCACTAGACCGTATGAACCTGTTAACTGTAAAAAACAATCGTTGTGCTGACATCAAACTTAATTAGCTAATACGCGTTCATGGTTTAACTAAATTATTTATGAAAGACCTCCCACTAACCGTTAGAAGATCGATAGAATTGCTTGGCCTTGTCCTGTTAGGAACGTTACTCGTTCTTGGCAAGGGCATAATTATGCCGGTGCTAATGGCATTCTTCGTAAGTATCATGCTTCTCCCCGTGTATCGATTTCTCAGAAGAAAGAAAGTGCCTGAAGTTTTGGCGATCCTCCTTCCGATTTTGCTTGTCGCGATATTTATGGCCGCTATCATTTGGTTCTTCTCCGCGCAAATAAGCCGGCTGGTAGCGGATTTACCCTCTATTCAGAAGAATGTGGGAATACATTTAACCAGTTTGAGCGACTGGATTAATCAGAAAACAAACTTCAGCACTCCCGAACAGGTCAAGTTTCTAAAGGATCAGAGTTCTAAAATGCTCGCGAATGCAGGCACCATGGTCAGCGGTGCGGTAGGTTCATTAGGTTCAGTGTTTGTGTTTTTCGGCCTGATGCCGATATACATCTACCTCTTCCTCTTTTATAAAAACCTGCTTCTTCGCTTCGTATTTATCTGGTTTGAACCCAGCCAGCATAAAAAAGTAGAAGAAGTGATGAAGGAAACGGAGGTGATCATTAAAAGCTATTTGATAGGTCTTATTATACAAATTGCTTATATAACTGTTCTTTTAGGTGGGATATTGATGCTGCTTGGAATAAAGCACGCCTTGCTTATTGGTGTTATTTTCGCAATATTAAACCTGATACCATACGTTGGAGCCCTGGTCGGAAATCTAATCGGCGTGCTGCTAACGCTAACTTCTTCTCAGGAGATCGCACCAATTTTCATAGTGCTTGGGGTTATAGCATTTGTTCAGTTCCTTGACAATAACATATTGATGCCTAGGATTGTAGGGTCAAAGGTCCGGATTAATGCATTTGCCGCAATACTTGGAGTGTTCATCGGTGGAAGCCTGGTTGGAGTGCCTGGAATGTTCCTGGCCTTGCCGATGATTGCTGTGCTGAAGATCATATTCGACCGTGCCGAAATGTTTAAGCAATGGGGTGTGTTGCTTGGGGATGAAAGACCTCTGCGAAGCCCTATGAGTTTCCTTAGGCTGAGAAGAAAGAGCGATAAGGTTACTGAAGAGATTAAGAAGGAAAATGACATCGAGCCTACCAAGGCGAAGAGGTAAATTAGCAAATGGGTAAATTAGGAAATAAGCAAATTAGTAATGGCTACCCCGGGTTGGGACAAATTTGCTAATTTGCTCATTCTCTAATTTCCTAATTTCTTACTTTAAACTATAAAGTAATGTTGCCCCTTTATAATCGGGGTTTACAGACGGGCTTAAACTAAAACTGCTGGTGCTGCCCTTTTTATGTAATTGCGGAACAAGGATACCAACTCCAGCTCCTAAAGCATATCCTAGTAAGTTGTCGCTTAAAAAGTGCTGTCCTGCCCTCAATCTTAGATATCCAACCGATGCCGGCACTAATGCTGCAGCAGCCCATACATAAGGTTTAGCCTTTGATTCAGGATTAAAATCCTGGAAAACTTTAGCCAGAAAAAATGTGGCGGTTGCTGTTGCAGCTGTATGCCCTGCATAGAATGCCCGTTGAGAATCTTTATCCATGCGTTTAGCAAGGGGCGCTTCTGTACCGTAAACGAACGGACGGCTTCTTTGTATTGATCCGGCAGTTAAACTAAACATCGCTCCGGTAATTGCCATAGATTCGGTGAACAACACTAAGATCTGCCCTGCCTTTTTACTTTCATTCTTATTTAAAAGCATTACTACCGGCGCAGCAAATGATGCGTAAAATGGAATGTAGCTATCTTTGTCAGCCTTCTCAGAGAAATCGCCGGCCGAAAAGCGGTCGAATCCGTTCACATCATCTGGTGTTTTCAAAGCCACTTCGGCAGCAGTTAAGGCGTCTTTGTTTTTTATCATATTCAAACCCAGGTATCCCAACCCAAGACTACCAAGGATAATTGGACCATCAGTCTTTAAAGAAGTCTTATAGGGTGACTCATTCTGCGCAAATGCAGAGAATGAAATTATCAATGACAATAAGGAAGTAGTTATCAGTTTCATATTAGTTGATTTTGGAATTGTTCATCAATTCCTAAGCCAAATAATGCAAAGTCATATTTAACGGGGTCAGCCGGATCAAACTGACGAAGGTTTGCGGTTAGTTCAAGAGCTGTCTGCCAGTCTACCTGTTTCCGTGTGATAAGCTTTAACTTTCGTCCCACCCGTTCCACATGCAGATCCGTTGGGCATATCAGGTCTGCTGGCCGAATCGACTTCCAGATACCAAAATCTACCCCCCTGTCGTCATCCCTAACCATCCATCGCAAAAACATGTTTAAACGCTTGCAGGTTGATTTTTGCAAAGGAGAAGATACATGTTTAATGGTTCGGCGCGGGAAATCCGGGAGCGAAAAAAAATAACTCCTGAAATAATTAAGGGAATTTTCAATCACCCTGAAATCCATTTCGTTAGAGTAACAAGGAGCTGATGACGTTTCAATTAAACGATGACTATTCGAAGAAACTGCTAAGAAATCGTTACGATATATAGCTGCTTTTGCTGCTGTTATTTCCGGAATAAAGGCAGATTCAAGTGATTCGTGATTCTTATAATGCTGTTTAAAAAACTCCACAAAATAGAGCGTATCCGTATCATTAAAAGTACGATGTTTAAATGCGGAGAAACGCTTTAAATCTGTGTCCTCGTGATTTTTGATGAAATCATAAGGCGCACCATCCATAAGCTGGATGAGCTCATTGCATTTATTGATTATGGTTTTTCTTTGCCCCCAGGCCAGCATGGCAGCCCAAAAGCCCATTATTTCAATATCCTGCTTGAGGTTAAACTTATGCGGAATACAAACAGGATCATTTTGTATAAATCCCGGCTGATTATATAGATCAACTTTCTGATCCAGAAAGTCTTTGAGATTTTGAGAAATCAGATTTACGGCTTTTCTGTCGGTCATGCTGGTTACTAATAAGAGATTGCTTCGTCGTACCTCCTCGCAAGGACAGCGAGCCCGATGGCGTATCCCTTCGTGCCGGTTGTCATTGCGAGCCTGCCTACCGCAGGCAGGCGCAGCAAAGCAATCTAAACTAGGTTAATGCTTGTTTGATGTCTTCAAGCAGGTCCTCGATATCCTCAACTCCCACGCTTAATCTAAGCAGGTTGTCGGTAACACCAACCTTTTCTCTGTCTGCCTTTGGAATAGATCCATGCGTCATAGAAACCGGGTGATTGATAAGCGATTCAACGCCTCCCAGTGATTCCGCCAGGGAAAAAACCTTAAATGAAGATGCAATTCTATACGTTTCCTGCAGGTCTGCCCCTTTCAGGGTAATGGAAATCATCCCGCCAAAATCGCGCATTTGTTTTTTGGCGACGCCATGGTTCGGATGATCCGTAAAACCTGGCCAGTATATCTTATCTACCTTTGGATGGCCTTTCAGAAATTCAGCAATCTGCTTTCCGTTCTCGCAATGCGCTTTCATCCTTAAATGAAGCGTTTTCAAACCACGTAAGACCAGAAAACTGTCCATAGGTCCTGGAGTTGCGCCGCATGCGTTATAAATGAACCACAAGCGTTTGTAAAGATCGTCGTCATTTACCATCAATGCACCCATCACTACGTCGGAATGCCCGCCAAGATATTTGGTCACTGAATGCATTATGATATCAGCACCCAAATCGATAGGATTTTGAAGATAGGGCGAAGCGAAAGTGTTGTCAACAGCTAAGAGAACCTTGTTCGCTTTTGCTATATCAGCAACAGCTTGAATGTCCACAATCTGCATGGTGGGATTGGTTGGAGTCTCAATCCAGATAAGCTTAGTATTCGCATTGATATGTTTTTTGACATTCTCTGCCTGTGTCATGTCAACGAAATGGAATTTGATGCCATAATTAGCAAACACTTTTGTGAAGATCCTGTAAGACCCGCCATAAAGATCATCGCCGGTGATCACTTCGTCGCCCGGGCTCAGTAGTTTCAATACGGCATCAGTCGCTCCCATGCCACTTGAAAATGCAAGTCCGTGTTTTGCATTTTCCAAAGCCGCCAAACACGACTCTAATGCTTGTCGCGTCGGATTCGTCCCGCGGGAATATTCGAAACCCTTGTTATCGCCAGGCGATTTTTGCCAGTATGTAGAGGTTTGGTAAATTGGAGTCATAATAGCCCCGGTCGTAGGATCTGGTTCCTGACCTGCATGTATTGCTTTGGTTCCGAATTTCATATTTATATGATTTTGTTGTAAAGGCCTGGTTAAACGCCCTTATGGATTATGCCAACGCCAGCTCAAAAATACGCATAGCGAACGGAATGAATTGTATTGTGCTGTAGGTTTGTCCCAGCCTTTTAACCGTCCAGCTTAACAACTATGTCATTGCGAGCCTGCCTACCGCAGGCAGGCGCAGCGCGGCAAACCAACCACCAGCAACTATTTCTGATTACTCGGAATAACACCCTGATCAAGCTCTGTTCTGAACTTGTAACCCATTCTCTTTCCCGTCGGGTAGCCGGAATTCGCTCCCATAAATTGTTTTTCTTCCAGCGTGATCTGTCTTACACTTTCAAATGGAGGAGTTAGCAAATCGAAGTCCATACAATAGATGATTGCCAGTTCCAGAATCTCAAGAATTTGCGTTTGCTGTATCTTACCTTTTCCAAATGAGTTAAACAAGAAACCAAGTTGGCTCTGCCCCTCTACAAAAAAATGCTCTTCCGAGTTGATAAATATCCGCCCTAATAAATAGCCCGTGTCTGAGCTACGATTATATTTCAGTGAGTCGGCTAAAAAGTTGTGAAAGTGAATTACCCCGCAATACTTTCGCGTTGGCTTGTCCTTGACATATTTGAGCTGATTTACGGCATGCTCTGGCGGGAAACTGAATACGTTACTATGCATCGAAATAACAAGCACGTCGCCCGAAAACTTTAACTGGGCTTCAAACTCACCTTTCTCGGAGTATTGAATTTCTACGTCCGGATCTTTTTCCTTAAAATCAAAACGCATTTTATCGCCGAGTTCCTCTAATTGAGTTCTAAATCGATCAAACACCTTTTTTGTCGTTCTGAAAATCTGCTGCTTCATAACAGCCTTGTGTTCAAGCAACTTCAGAATATGGTCATACGGTTTAAGGTCTTCCATCTATGGAATTAATTAGTATGCTCGCGCAAATAAAACTCTTTGTGAAGATGGTTTGCCGGTAACAATACAAATACCATCTTCCTGCTTATTGTCCAAAGGAATACAGCGTATGGTAGCTTTTGTTTCATCTTTGATCTGTTTCTCAGTTTCAGGAGTTCCATCCCAATGCGCAGAAACAAACCCTGCTTTTTCATCGAGAATTGACTTAAACTCATCGTAAGAATTCGCTTCCCTTGTATTGTCTTCCCGGAATTTCAGGGCTTTGTTAAAAATACTCTGCTGCATCGCTGCTAACAGATTTTCAATATAGACTACTAATCCGTCTCGTGATATTGTTTGTTTCTCTTTTGTGTCTCTTCTTGCAATTTCAATAGTCCCGTTTTCAAGGTCGCGGCCCCCAATTGCAAGCCTTACCGGAACGCCCTTTAGCTCGTATTCTGCGAATTTAAATCCTGGGCGGAGTGTATCCCTGTTATCGTATTTAACGGAGATGTTTTTGAGTTTAAGTTCTTTAGAAATTTCGTTAGCGAGTTCTGAGATCTTATCCATTTCTTCATCAGATCTGTAGATTGGAACGATCACAACCTGTATAGGCGCAAGTTTTGGCGGCAAAACCAGCCCGGAATCATCAGAGTGAGCCATTATCAGGGCCCCGATCAGTCTGGTTGATACACCCCACGATGTAGCCCATACGTGATCAAGCTTACCTTCTTTGCTGGTGAACTTAACATCAAACGCCTTCGCGAAATTCTGTCCCAGAAAGTGACTGGTACCAGCCTGAAGCGCCTTGCCATCCTGCATAAGAGCTTCAATACAATAGGTATCAAGGGCACCTGCAAAGCGTTCGCTCGCCGTCTTTTTACCCCTTATAACGGGCAACGCCATCCAGTTCTCTGCAAAGTCAGCATAAACTTCAAGCATTCTTTCTGTTTCTTCAATAGCTTCCTGCGATGTAGCGTGAGCGGTATGTCCTTCCTGCCATAAAAATTCAGCGGTTCTAAGGAAAAGCCGGGTTCTCATCTCCCACCGTACCACATTCGCCCATTGATTTACCAGGATAGGCAGATCGCGATAAGACTGGATCCAGCCTTTATAGGTATTCCATATAATAGTCTCAGAAGTAGGCCTTACAATAAGTTCTTCTTCGAGCTTTGCATCTTCATCAACCACAATATTTCCATTTCCGTCGTTCTTCAGGCGGTAATGCGTTACAACGGCGCATTCTGTGGCAAAACCCTCAACGTGCGAAGCTTCTTTGGAAAAAAAAGACTTAGGAATAAATAAAGGGAAGTAAGCATTGCTGTGACCGGTGTCCTTAAACATCTTGTCCAGCGCGGCCTGCATATTTTCCCATATTGCGTACCCGTAGGGTTTTATTACCATGCAACCACGAACAGCGGAGTGCTCGGCCATGTCTGCTTTTGTAACAAGTTCATTATACCACTGTGAATAAT
>NZ_JBBJNI010000136.1:0-11792 GCF_037719425.1 Daejeonella sp.
CCTCTACAGGATTTATTATCTCAACCCCTTCCAGCTCTAACTCATGCTCTGCAATAATCTGTTTGATCTTCTCTTTATTACCTAATAAAATGGGAATGGCTATTCCTTCATCCTTAACAATTTGAGCGGATTTCAAAATTTTATAGTTATCTGCCTCAGCGAATACAACACGTTTTGGAGACGATTTTGCCTTGTTGGTTACTGCACGCAGCAACTTATCATCCATTCCTAAGCGGTTTTTCAGCACCTCGTTGTAAGCTTCCCAGTCGGTAATTATCTTCCGTGCCACTCCTGAATCGATTGCAGCTTTAGCCACTGCTGGCGATACAGCGGTTATCAGCCTGGGGTCGATCGGTTTAGGTATGATATAGTCTTTCCCAAATTTTAGGTTCCGTGAATTATAAGCAAGATTTACCGACTCAGGCACATTACGTTTAGCCAGTTCGGCGATCGCAATAACTGCAGCTTTCTTCATCTCCTCGTTGATACCAGTTGCCCTGACATCCAGCGCTCCTCTGAAAATATACGGGAAACCAAGTACGTTATTGACCTGGTTAGGATAATCAGAGCGGCCTGTGGCCATGATAATATCCTTCCGCGTATTACAAGCAAGCTCGTACGCTATTTCCGGATTGGGGTTGGCCATTGCGAAAACAATGGGATTTTTCGCCATTGTCTTCAACATGTCTGCTGTCAACACATCCGGCGATGACAGACCTATAAAAACATCAGAATCCTTTACAGCCTCAGCAAGGGTGCTGATCTTTCTGGAAGTAGCAAACTCAGCTTTAGTTCCTTCAAGGTTATCGCGGTCGCTGCGGATAACGCCAGAACGATCAAGCATCACGATATTTTCTCTTTTTGCACCCAGACTTACGTACAAGCGTGTACAGGAGATGGCGGCCGCACCTGCGCCGTTTACAACAATCTTAACTTTATCGAGCTTTTTCCTTTGTATTTCGCAAGCATTAATCAAAGCAGCAGCAGAAATAATCGCGGTACCGTGCTGATCATCGTGCATAACCGGAATAGACATAGCTTCTTTCAGCCTCCGTTCAATCTCGAAACACTCCGGAGCCTTGATATCTTCCAGATTTATACCTCCGAAAGTAGGCTCGAGAGCTTTTACGATCATGACGAATTCGTCAATATTCTTAGTATCAATCTCAAGATCAAATACATCAATGTCAGCAAATATCTTAAAAAGTAGGCCCTTGCCCTCCATTACGGGTTTACTTGCTTCGGGACCTATATCACCGAGTCCGAGTACTGCTGAACCGTTGCTAATAACGGCGACCAGATTACCCTTCGCGGTGTATTTATAAACATCTTCTTTGTTATCGGCAATTTTTAAACACGGCTCTGCGACACCTGGTGAATATGCCAGGGACAGGTCGCGTTGTGAATTTGTAGGCTTTGTTGGAACTACCTGAATCTTCCCAGGACGGCCCTGAGAATGGTAGTCAAGTGCGTCTTGTTTACGATTAGTCTTACTCATTAAATTTTTGAATTGATTAGTGCTTCAAAATTACAATTCTTTTCTTTTATATAATGAATAAACCTCGGCGCAGAGGATTATTAGCGCCTTTAACTATTAGACTATAATTGACTGATTATCAGTTTCATGCCCGGGACAATAGCTGATCTGGTCAACCCATTGAGAGCTTTTATTTTTGAGACGGTCATTCCGCTAAATTTCTCAGCTATGCCGGACAAAGTATCCCCAACTTTTACAACGTAACTCATATAAGCATTTTTCGTTGGCTGCGGCGAGGTTTTTGAAGGAGTTGACACCCTAATATTTTGATCGGTTACAACCGTGGAAGTTTTTAATCTATTCAGAACTTTCAGATCCTGAACCTCCACTCCATATTTATTGGCGATAACACTCATATTTTGACCAGGCTTAACGCGATGATAACCCGGTGTTTCTTTAACTATCTGCGAAGGGGTCTCTTTGACTGACGCTAAAATAACCGGGGATTTTTCGTTGTCCACGCCGTTAAGTACATCGTAGATAGAAGCAAAGAAACTGTTGTTCACTCCCGGGATTACGAGAGATTTCGGAGATTGAATCGATCCGTTTATAATCTGCTTTTTATAAGAAGGGTTCAAAACCAATAATTCTTTAAGATCAAGATTGGCTGCCTTCGCAATGCTTGATATTGATATCTGTCTCGTAACCTCGATCAAATCTGTGAATACATTAAAGTCCGCAGGCCTCGGTTGGATTCCGTGCTTTTGATAATTATTCATTGCGTAAACAGTAGCTATAAAAGCCGGAACATAGTTCTGCGTTTCTTTAGGGAGAAATGACCGGACTTTCCAAAAGTCGGGTACACCACCGGATTTTGCAATAGCTCTTGTTACCGCGCCGGTACCACAGTTGAATGCTGCAATAGTCAGTAGCCAGTCTCCAATCCTTTTGTAGGAGTCAAGAAGATAGTGTGCAGCTGCGTAACTTGCTTTTACTGGATCTTTACGTTCATCAACGTAGTTATCCATTACGAGTCCATAACCTTTGGCTGTCGTGTACATAAACTGCCATGGTCCAACTGCCCCCGATTTGGAAACCGCATGGGGATTCAGGGCTGACTCAATTACCGTCATAAACTTAAGCTCATCCGGAAGACCCGCTTCTCTTAAAGCTTTTTCGAAGATTGGAAAGTAATACTTAGACAAGCCCAGCATTTTCCCGATTTGTTCTTTCCGGTTAAGATATATGTCGACATAACCCTGAACATGTTCGTTGTAGTTTAGAGGAACAGATTTTTCAAGAGAATCAAGCCCGCGTTTATATGCTCGATGTTGAAATGAAAGTTCCGGATTTTCGGAGGAAGCAGAATCAAATATTGTGTCTGCCAGAGAGGTTGAATTTAGTATTGTTTTAATGGGTTCTGTTGTATGCGCAGATGCGATGGCGTTGACCCCGCTTAACATGCATAACAATACAAGCATGACAAAAGTAAAGGTTCTTATCATATAAAACTCAGCATTGCGGTTAAAACCGCCAGTTAAACAACAGTAAATCAAGAGCCAAGAACCACGAACCAAGATTTGGGCCTGGGTAATTCATGCGTCTTGATTCCTGGTTCTTGGCTCCTGGTTCATCTACTGATCCTCCAAGAGCTCCTCAATATCTTTTGAAAACGATAACAAGCTACCTTCTTCAAAACGTTTCCCCAAAAACTGTATACCTAACGGTAGACCCGCCTTGTTATTGCCCGCTGGTAAAGATATTGCCGGAATGCCCGCGAGAGATGCCTGAACGGTGAAAATATCAGCTAAATAATTAACCACCGGGTCATCACTAGACTCTCCAATAGTAAAAGCTGGAGTGGGGGCGGTTGGCAGCATTATGAAATCGAATTCAGATAAAATCTCATCTGTTTTGTCCCGTATAAGTCTTCGTACCTTTTGTGCTTTTGCGTAATACGCATCGTAGTATCCCGCGCATAAAACAAATGTTCCTAACACGATCCGGCGCTTTACTTCCGGCCCAAAACCTTCAGAACGAGATCGTTTATAAGTCGATTCGAGGTCCACTCCTTTTTCGCTGCGATATGCATAATGAATTCCGTCGTAGCGGGCCAGGTTGGATGACGCTTCTGCCATAGTTAATATGTAATACGTTGGAACCACATATTCAAGAAAGTGGAAAGAAACGGGTTCAACGGTATGCCCCTCAGCCTTCAATGAATTTATACTTCTTTCAAAAGCAAGTTTCACATCAGCATCCAAGCCTTCAGAATGAAGCGCCTCCGACAAATAAGCAATTTTCTTCTTTACCGACGAAGGTTTAATTTCTGAATAATCTGGAACTGATTTACTTGAAGAAGTACTATCATGTTCATCCGCGCCAGCGATAACTTCCAGAAGAAGCGAAGCATCGTCCACACAGCGGGTAATAGGCCCCACCTGATCAAACGAAGACGCGTATGAAATAATTCCATGTCTCGAAACACGGCCATAGGTCGGTTTTAAACCAACCACGCCACAAAAAGAGGCAGGTTGACGCACAGAGCCTCCGGTATCGGTACCAAGGGCGGCAAGGCAAAGATTTGCCTGAACGGCGACAGCAGCGCCGCCGGAAGAACCTCCAGATACTTTTGTAAGGTCCGCATTATTACGAACGGGACCATAATATGAAGATTCATTAGAAGCGCCCATAGCGAATTCGTCGCAATTAAGCCTGCCAATAATGATAGCGTCCTCTGCTAAAAGACGTTCTACAACAGTAGCGGAAAATGGAGACGTATAATTATCCAGTATTCTGGAAGATGCAGAAACCTTATGATTGATATAACAAATATTGTCCTTGATACCGATCACCATTCCGGCAAGCTTTCCCGAGGTTCCGGTAATTATTTTTTCTTGTATGATTAGGGCTGCAGATTTCGCTTCCTCGGAAAAGACCTCAAGGAACGCATTAAGTTCCTGTCGCTCTTCGATACGCTTCAGGTAATCAACAACAAGATCTGACAAATTTAGATCGCGGGAAACTAAAGCAGTTTGGATTTGAGCGAGAGATGAAAAACCTTCCATAAATGGAATGTGGTATTATACAGATTAAACAACTTAGCTAAGCTGCAAAAAGCTTACAAAGCTGCCTGTCGGGAGAGTAAATACTTCATCGTCTCTAAAGCATTACACCGGACAAAATTATAAAAATGATCTCTGTACCTCCCTAAATCATTTTAGAGATATAAAGATCATCTTACAGACAATTTTATTTGTTATCCTGATCTTTATGTGTAGTCGAGGCAGCATCGCCTTCGCCATTTTGAGCGGTTTTAAATTCTTTAATTCCTTTGCCCAATCCACGCATAAGTTCTGGAATTTTTTTACCTCCAAATAATAACAAGACGACCACTACAATCAGAATGATCTCAGTAACTCCAAGTCCCATTACCAACAAAGTTGAACTTAACATAATTTTTTTATTTAGTGTATGACTTTTGTTCTTCAGTATTTACTGAACCTGAATTCTCCGATTCAGCCACAACCGGTGCTTCAGGATCAACTTGAAAGGCATCTCCCTGTTCAGTTTGTTCCGCATGACCAGGAGCTTCGGGGTCGGGGTTAAAAGTTGTTTCACTTTTAACCTTATCCATATCTGCAGTAGCTTCAGATACAGTATTAATATTATTATGTATCTCTCTTTTGATACCATCAGAGGCATCTTTAAATTCTCTTAAACCTTTACCCAGGCCACGTGCCAGCTCAGGAAGCTTCTTCCCGCCGAACAGCAGCAGAACGACCAGAAATATGACTATCATTTCCGGCCCGCCCATATTCAAAAACAACAAAATTGAACTATGCATTTCTTAAAAAATCAATATACAAATATAGGCATTTAAAACTCCTAAAAATTAAATTAATTTGCCAGCCAGCCCGCAGGATTCATCGGCTCGGCGCCCTTCCTTACCTCAAAATGGATTTCGGTTGTTCCATCAACAGCATCGGTTATAACCGCGCCTATATTTTGCTTTAACGTAACTTTCTGCCCTCTTGATACACTTACTGAACGTAAATTCGAATAAACCGTAAAATATTCACCGTGGCGTATCAAAACAGCATAGGAACCGGCGAAATTTTGAACCGCAGCAACTTCCCCGGCGAATACCGCCCGTACCGCTGAACCTGGTGCCGTTTTTATGTCAACTCCGTTATTTTCGGTAGTAACATTCCTCCCGTAGGTGTGATTCCCGAAACCTTCGATGATGATTCCGTTAGTTACCGGCCATGGCAAGCTCCCTCGGCTCCCGAGAAAATCTGAGGATAATTTTGCCGACTCCGGTGTCGCAGCGAGAACACTTGATCCTCGTGAAATCGGCTTTGCGCCAGGAACTTCTTTATTTTCCGCTTTGGCTTTTGCAGCTGCAGCCCGCGCTTCTTCTTCTGCTCTCTTTCTCGCAGCTTCAATCTCCCGGTTGATTGCACTCGCTATTGCCCGGTTCAATGTGGCAGACTCTCTTTGCTTTTGGGAAAGCTCCTGTTTTAGTTTCTTCTCCGCGCGGCTGAGGCCTGTCAGTACCTTAGATTTGCTGTTCTTCTGGACACCTAAGGTACGTTTCTCCTTTTGCTGGTCGCTTAACAGATTACTTTTCTCCTGTTTATTACGGTCAAGCTGCTCAATTTTAATATTGAGATCTTTAGAGGTTCCTTCAATATACATAGCTTGTTTCTTGCGATATTCACTGAACTGCTGAAGGTATTTTAATCGTTTATAAGCCTGATTAAAATCCTGGGAAGCAAAAATAAACATCAGCTTACCATAGGAGCTTTGATTTCTAAAAGCAAAGAGAACCATTCCTGCATACTCCTTCTTTAGCTTATTTAATTGAGCCTGTAGCGAACGTACCGAATTGGTATTATCTGAGATCTGATTATCTAATAGCCTTACTTCAGAGTTGATAGTACTTATCTTTTCCTCTCTGAGGCGGATTTGTGCATTTAAGGCACGGATCTGTTTTAACGAAAGGTTTTTACTGCTTGAGGTTTGATTAAGGCTTCTATTGAGAGATTCAATTTCGCGTGTCAGGGCCTCCTTACGCCTTTTAAGCTCAGAGCTGCTTTGGCCAAAAGCAACAGAGCCAAGAAAGAAAATAGACAGGAATAAGAAATACCTCAGCAACTTCATTAAAACAAATGTATCTAATTTTTGATCGTATAACGATCGGGAACTCGAAATGGTATGTCAACAGGTCCATCTAATTCTATTTTGGAGAACTTAAGATCAAGACTGATTTTCTTACTTTTCGCCTGAGATTTCATCACAATGGAATGTGGAATCTGCTGCTGCGAAACCATCTGAAAGTCTCCGTAATGCACTAACAGGGATTGCGCTGCAGCAGCATCACTCAAGTCCGCTGTAACAACTTTATTCTGATCATTCAGCACAACCTTGTACATCATGGATCCTATACTGCTTCTCAATTCAGCCTGTGCCCCAGTCATGTTGACTTCGGTTGATTCTGTGACGAATTCCGATATCACATTACCAACCAGGATGGACTGCAAGGTTGCAAAATTGATCTTGTTGTTTGTGAACTCATACAGATAGCTAAAAGGCTTTTTTATGTACTCGTTTTCCAGACGGTTTATTACTCTTACGCTGTCCGGGGTTATTAAAGCCCGCGCAACTTCGAGCCCTGCGATTGCGGTAACGGAAACCCAAATCGCTTCATTGTTCTTTATCCGGATATTCATCGTTACATCATTCGAATTGCTGCCTATGCTAAGGGCTGCTTTAGCTTTTCCCGATAATGTGTTAAAGCTTGCCTGGCTACTTTTTACAGAAGCCAGCTTATTTGCCCTGACTGTATTCGCAGACTCAGCCGGTTGAGTCACGGCGACAGTCACAGAATCAGCCTTCGCGGTTGCCACTTTCTTTGCTTTACAGGATGCAAAAAGCCCTAATATTAATAATATACAAACACCCCTATTCAACATATCTCTTCTCATTAATTTTTTTATTTAAGTTTTCCGAACCTGCACCCGCCCCCCTGGCCTTTACCCATTGCTGCAAAGCGAGATCCTTGTCACCTAATAAATACAAAATATCACCATAATGTTCCACCTGCGTCGAATTATTTGCGGTATTATTCCTTAGCGCTTTTTCAATCCACGTTTTTGCCTCTGCATACCTTTTGAGCTTGAACAAGATCCAGGCATAAGTATCTTCCGAAGATGCGTTATTGGGGTCTAACTGAACAGACCGCTTAGACATCTTTTCAGCCTTATCCAAATTTTCTCCTCTCAATGATAGATAATAAGCATAGTTGTTAAGCACATAGCTGTTATCCGGATGTATTTCAAGAGCTTTCTCATACGACCGATCGGATTCCTTAAAGTTTTTTAGGGCATTATAAGAATCGCCAAGCGTTGAAAATATCTGGGTTCGGATCTCCTGATCTTCAGTTTCCAGGTCCGCGGCGTTTTTAAGGTACGACACTGCCTTATCATGCTTTTTCGTTTGAGTATATGCAATACCTGTATACAGATATAATTCCGCCTGATTTGGAAAAACCGCGAGGCCTGCTTCGCCATCGGTAATAGCCTGCTGGAAATCGCCCTGGCTTACTTCAATCCTTAATAACTGTTCCCAAATTTGGTAGATCTGATCATTGAGCTTAAGCGCCTTTTTGTAGGAATCACGGGCTTCGTTATATTTTTTCTCCTGAAAAAGCACATCTCCATAAACAGCAAATGCCTTGGCTTCATCCGGATGAGTTTTGGTCATAATTGACGCCAATTCATTTGCATAGGCTTTTGCCTTAAAATCAGCGAACATCGGGAAGAACGAAAGAACTATCCTCACCTTCTCATCAACACTCAGGATGGGATCAGCGAAAGCAACTTTCAGCTCAATAAATGTATTGTCAAACTGCTTTAAAGCTTTATAATTATCAGCGAGTGCCAGCCTGATCATCGCATTAGCGGGATCAACAGCTTTAGCCTTATTCAGGACCTCAATAGCTTTTTCACGATTTCCTGATTTGGTGTAGACTTCACTCAGATACAGATAATTGCGAACATCGTCAGGTTTATCTTTAATTTGCTTCTCCAGCTCCTGCTCCACTTTTTCAGGCTTTCCCTGTTGAAGGAGAATACGCTGTTTAGCAGCAGAGAGGTCCTGAGATGAACCAAACCTGGATTCGATTTCGTCGTATGCGGTAACAGCCTGATCAGTTTTTTTAAGGATCATAAAGGCATTTGCCCGATCATAATAATTTTCTTCCCTATCTGGTGTTAGTCTTATCAGCTCTTCAAGAACAAGTACCAATTCAGAAATATTGTTGGTCTTTTTATAGATCTCTGCTAAAAAGGACCAATACCATTCGTTGTCTGGTTTAACGGTGACGGCATTTCTTATCAGACGCTCGGCTTCGGTTGGCTTATTCTGAGCAAAGCTCATATTGGCCAGCTCATACATAGCCGCATCATTAGCCGGATCTATTTCGAGCACTTTGTTGAAGGATACTGCTGCCCGGGGATAATTCTCCATCAATTTTTCATGGAGCCCGTCAAAATAAATTTCTCTGGCCTGGAGACTATCCTTCTGGCTCAAAACCTTACCCACTACAATAACAGGCCCCTGATTTTTTTGGGCGTTAGCTTCGATCAGAGATATCGCCAGGGTAAATGTTAAAAGTAGTTTAGTTTTCATTTTTACAAGTAGCAATTATAGGGTATCAAACGGAGGTTCAGCCGAAACCTCCTATCCAAAGTTTTTGTTGCGGGAAACGTCCTATTCATACCTATTTCTCCTCAATATCCCCTACGATGTGTAAAATCGATTTAGATGCTTTTTCAACTCTCAACTTTCAACTTCTTAACTCTCAACTCAAAGTCCTGTGTGTCCATATCCACCAGCGCCACGAATAGTCTCTGTAAGGATGTTAACTTCTTCCCAGTTCACCTGTTCATGCCTGGAAATCACCATCTGTGCTATGCGATCGCCATTCCCTATCTCAAATTCTGTAGTTGATAAATTAATAAGCAGGATCTTAAGTTCGCCGCGATAATCTGCGTCGATAGTTCCGGGCGAATTCAATATACTGATGCCATGTTTCAATGCTAATCCACTTCTTGGTCTGATCTGTGCTTCGAAGCCAACTGGCAGTTCCATAAACAAGCCCGTAGGAATAAGCTTTCTCTCCATTGGAGCGATCATAATTGGTTCGATGAGATCAGCGCGCAAGTCCATACCCGCAGATGCCTCAGTTTCATAAGCCGGGAGCGCGTGTGCCGATCTGTTTATAATTTTAATATCCATATAATTCTCAACTCGGATTCCGGTGAAGGCCGGAATCTCCACACTCCACCTTCTTAATTGTCATTCCAGCGAAAGCTGGAACCTCTTCTCCACCTTTTAATATTCATTTTCCGGGCTACCAGGTAAAGAAGTGGACGTTTTAGTACCAAGTATGGCTATTAATCCTTTCCGTTCTATATAAAACGATACTAACGTAAATATAACAAACAGGGTATTTCCAACGATCAAATTACGGTTAAATACTACAAATGATACAAAAACGATAGTCGCCGCCGCAAATATGTACGCCAGATTCCTTCCTAAATCATAAGGAATTGGATAGTTTTTCTGTCCCCAAACGTAAGACAGTGCTGCCATTACAGTATAGACTGTAAGGGATATCCATGCTGATGCTACAAAGCTATAGTGAGGGATAAAAATAAGATTCAATATAATAGTCAGCAATGCTCCAACCCCTGAAATATATAATCCATAACGTGTTTGGTCCGACAATTTATACCAGATAGACAGATTAATATATATCCCGAGGCTGAGGTAGCCGAAAAGCAATACCGGGACTATTTTCAAGCCCGACCAGTATAATGTCTGCTGTTTAAGCGCGGCTGCACTAATTACATAGTCGCCTGTGAAATATTTAAAAACGTTCCCTCCGCCTATGAAATATTTAAGAAGTTCAATATTCGCCACTAGCAGTACAAATATCAGGCACACTGCAACCACGAAATAGTTCATGATGCGCGCATACGTTAGACTTGAATTTTTATTCTTTGAATGACTAAAGAAGAAAGGCTCAGCTCCAAGCCTGAATGCCTGGATAAAAATACTAAGAAATATGGCGATCTTACTGCAAGCGCCATAAATACCCACCTCTGTTTCCGAAATATCGGCCGGCAACAACCTCCCCAGAAATAACTTATCTACATGTTCATTGATTATAAAGGATATATTGGCAATCAGCACCGGAAGGCTATAATAAAGCATTTCCTTGAATAGCTTCCCATCGTATCGAAACCGGATCTGCAAAAGTTCAGGGATTAATAAAATAAGGGTAAGTACACTTGCTATAAGATTGGACAAAAAGACATAACCCACCCAGCCTTCACGGTACCAACTCGCAACAAAAGCCGCGCCCGGAAGATTCTTCTCAAGTATTGCAGGCGCTACAAATATGAAAAAGAGATTTAGTCCGACAAAAGTTAGAATATTTGCGAATTTTAAAATGCTGTACCGGATAGCCCTTCCGTCGGCTCTTACCTTCGCAAAGGGGATAACAGCTAATGCGTCAGCAACCAGGATCCCTATGAAATATCTGATATAAGTTCCATAATCCTCATTGTATTTTTTACCCTCCTGCATCCAGGCCGCGATATCCTCCACAAAAAGTGTTGAAAATGCCAGAAATACTGCGGATAAAGCAAAGATGGCTATAAACGTATTATTATATACTTTCTGCTTGTCGTTCTCGTACTTATTGAGATAACGGAAGAACGTCGTTTCCATACCAAAAGCAAGGATGGCGTTAAGGATCGAAGCCCAGGCAAACATTACTGTAAATATCCCAAAGACTTTAGCTGGATAAATACGGACATAAATCGGGGTCAGGATAAAATTGAGAAGCCTGGAGATAATAGTGCTTAACCCATAAATAGCAGTCTGACCCGCAAATTTCTTAATTGCTGACAATGAGAGGAATGATTAACATTATTTTCTTACAACTTCAAAATTACGATAGTTTTTGATTTCGCCTTCTTTGACCTCGACTTTTTCGACCGCGGAACGGTCAGAGCCTTTGTGGCAGAATTCAAGAAAAAGTTCAAGAGAAAAATCATCACCCTCTGCTTCTATGGCGACGGTACCATCTGGGGAGTTGCGCGCCGTTCCTTTCACGCCAAGCTGGTCGGCGACGGCTTTACTTGTAGCCCGAAAAAAAACGCCCTGAACCCGGCCGCTTACAACAATATCTAAATGTTTCATCTGTTTATTTAAAACGATAATCTACTAATTCGTTCTT
>NZ_JBBJNI010000137.1:0-1821 GCF_037719425.1 Daejeonella sp.
GGAAGGATTAAAATACTCTGTCGATAAAGCTGTGAAACTAAAAATTGGAAGTGCATCAAAACCTGCATCAGTAAAATTAAACGGAGTAGCAATCCGGAGCTTTACCTATGACAGCAGCAGCAAGACTATTTCACTGGATGTTCAGAGTGGTGAGGGATTATTAAGTATTACGTTGTAAGTAATACGTAATACGTTTGAACTGGTCTATTAACTTATTACCTTGCGACATTAAGCGTAGTGCATAACGTATTACGTACAACTTATTACGTATAACTTAAAATGAGCGAATTCACCCTCGAAAACAAAGTAATCATCGTAACCGGGGGTACCGGTATTCTTGGCAAATCATTTATTGAAGGTATTGTAAACGCTGGAGGGGCGGTTGGTATCCTCGGCAGGAACAAGGAGGTCGCGAATGAACGCGCCGATCTGATCAATAACAATGGGGGAAGAGCAGTTGCGCTGATTGCAGATGCGATGGATGAAAATCAGCTTATCGATGCAAAGAATAAAGTTCTTGATACTTTCGGCAAAATAGACGGACTGGTTAATGGAGCCGGGGGCAATCAGCCTGAAGGAGTTCTGCTTCCGGGAGCTGATATCTTTAAAATGAATATCGAAGGCATGAGAAAAGTGATGGACCTTAATACATGGGGGACATTAATTCCAAGCCAGATCTTTGGTGAGGCCATCGCACAAACAGCTGAGAGAGGGAGTATTGTGAACATTTCATCAATGAACTCTAAAAGAGCTGTAACCCGCGTCCTTGGATACAATATGGGTAAGGCTGCTGTTGATTGCTACAATCAATGGTTCGCCGTTGAACTTGCAAACCGTTACGGTGATAAGATCCGCATGAACGCGCTGGCTCCCGGGTTTTTTCTTACCGAACAAAACAGGAATCTACTTACAAATCCGGACGGTTCATTCACAGAACGTGGCCAAAAGGTAATAACACAAACTCCATTTAAGAGATTCGGACACCCTGATGAATTGCAGGGTGCCTTAGTTTGGCTTTTAAGCGATGCTTCTAAGTTCGTAACCGGTTCTATGGTATGTGTCGATGGTGGTTTTTCAATTTTTGGAGGGGTATAAATGAGTTCAAATACTAAGAATAACGGCAGCTTCCTTATGCAGCAAACAATGCGGTGGTATGGGCCGAAGGATCCGGTAAGCTTATCTGATATCAGGCAGGCCGGCTGTGCTGGTATAGTTACAGCACTTCATCATATCCCTAATGGGCAGGTTTGGACTGTCGGGGAAATTGAAAAACGGCGCTCGGAAGTTGAGCAGGCTGGAATGGTCTGGAGCGTGGTAGAAAGTGTTCCTGTTCATGAGAATATAAAAACGCAAACCGGTCCTTACCTGGAATATATCGAAAATTATAAGCAAAGCCTCCGCAACTTGTCAAGCTGCGGTGTCAAATGCGTTACCTACAATTTTATGCCGGTGCTCGATTGGACCAGAACTGACCTTGCGTACACAGTCGAAGACGGATCGAAAGCATTACGTTTTGAAAAGGCCGCTTTTATAGCATTTGACCTTTATATATTGAAGCGTCCTGATGCTGCAAAAGACTATACTGCCGAAGATATTGAAAGAGCTGAGAAGCGATTTTTGGCAATGTCAGATGAAGAGAAACACAGGCTAACGCGTAACATCATTGCTGGCTTGCCCGGAAGTGAAGAAAGCTTTACAATTGAGCAATTTCAGCAAGCACTGGATACCTATAAGGGGATTGATCGCGACAAGCTTCGGAGCAACCTGATTTATTTTTTGAGTGAAATTATCCCAGTTGCGCAGGAAAGTGATGTAAATATG
>NZ_JBBJNI010000137.1:1831-11584 GCF_037719425.1 Daejeonella sp.
TTATCCATCCGGATGATCCGCCGTATGCTATTTTAGGCCTGCCCCGAGTAGTAAGTACCTCCGAAGATATAGATGCTTTAATATCAGCAGTGCCTCCATTAAATAACGGCTTATGTTTTTGTACCGGCTCTTTTGGTGTGAGAGATGATAATAAACTCGCCGACATGGTTAACCGTTATGCTGACCGGATCAACTTTATACATCTGAGGAGTACCAGGAGAAATGAATTCGGCGATTTTTTTGAAGATAATCATCTTGAGGGTGATGTAGATATGTATGCGGTTGTCCGGCAGATCGTAGAGATCTCGAAGACGAGACAGGTTTCCATACCAATGAGGCCTGATCATGGACATCAAATGCTCGATGATCTTAAAAAACATACTAATCCGGGTTATTCAGCCATTGGCCGCCTACGTGGATTAGCTGAATTGAGAGGACTGGAATGGGGAATTGTCCATTCGTTATATGCTGAATAAAGAGCAAAGGACAAGACAGAAGGATCAGTTTGCGAGTTTAAAAAATCCTTACTTATTATAATTTATAGTTACTCGGGTTACGTTCTAAATTCATTTTTTTTTCATAGACTTATGAACTGTTTCAATAACACTTTAATTATCTATTTTATGAGCTGCAAGGCATTTGCGGCAAATGTTTTTTACAAATCGAACCCCTAAACTAATTCATTAAATTTTATGAATAAGACTAAAACAAATGAAATCCTTCAAAGCCCGGCCTTCAAAAAGCTGGTAAAAAACAGATGGAACATCTCCCTGACACTCACCTTCCTGATGCTTTTTGTCTATATCGGTTTTTTGATGGTGGTTGCTTACCACAAAGAAACACTGAAAATGCCAGTTGGAGATTCGCTAAATCTTGCGATCATAGTAGGGATAGGCATAATAATCTTTTCATGGCTGATCACAGGCGTTTATGTCTATTGGGCAAATAATTACTACGATGCCGCAGTGAAAGAAATAAAGAAAGATCTCTAATTAATTCAACAACACACAAACGTATATGTCTCTAAACTTACTTCTTCAGGCTAACCCGGTTGGAACTACTTCCACACTGGGCACGGCTAACCCGGTGTCTATTGCTATTTTTTTCCTTTTTGTTGCGGTAACGCTTTATATCACATACTGGGCAGCTAAAAAAACTAAAACAGGTTCTGAATTCTACGCCGCCGGGCGTAATATCTCGGGTTTTCAAAACGGACTGGCCCTGGCGGGTGATTACATGAGTGCCGCTTCTTTCCTCGGAATAGCGGGTATGGTTGCGACAAAAGGTTATGATGGATTGATATACTCGATCGGATTTCTTGTTGGATGGCCGTTAATTATGTTCCTGATCGCGGAGCCGCTTCGTAATCTCGGTAAATACACTTTTGCGGATGTGGTAGCTTACCGGTTAAAGCAACGGCCAATTCGAATTGCGTCGTCTGTCGGTTCGCTTCTAACGATATCGTTTTACCTTATTGCTCAAATGGTTGGCGCAGGAACGTTAATTAAGACATTGTTTGGTCTTAATTATGAAATTGCGGTAGTTGTGGTTGGTTTAGTTATGACCTGCTATGTCTTATTCGGCGGAATGATCGCTACCACATGGGTGCAGATAATTAAAGCAGTGTTATTATTATCAGGTGCAACTATCCTGGTAGTTCTCGCGATGTCCAAGTTTAATTTCAGTCCGGGGGAGCTTTTCGATTCGGTAAGAACTCAATACGGTTCAGATATGCTGGCCCCGGGAGGATATATCACAAATCCCCTTGATGCCATTTCCCTAGGTTTAGCATTAATGCTCGGAACGGCAGGATTGCCTCACATTTTGATGCGCTTTTATACAGTTCCTGACGATAAGGCGGCAAGGAAATCAGTTTTTGTTGCCACCGGCTTCATAGGTTATTTCTATATCCTGACCTTCCTGATCGGATTCTCAGCAATGGCACTGGTAGGTAAGCTTCCAATTGAAGGATTGGACAAAGGCGGCAATATGGCGGCACTACTTCTGGCAGAACATGTTGGCGGAAGCGCATTTCTTGGCTTCATCGCGTCGGTGGCATTTGCTACAATATTAGCGGTTGTTGCCGGCCTGACCCTTTCAGGAGCATCAAGTATTTCTCATGACCTTTATGTGCACGTTGTTAAAAAAGGTGTATCTGATGAAAAGGGAGAGATCAAAGTTGCGAAGAGAGCTACTATCTTCCTGGGGCTATTGGCGATTGGATTAGGTTTAATATTTAAAGGGCAGAACGTTGCATTTATGGTTGGTCTGGCCTTTTCTATAGCTGCAAGTGCGAACTTCCCGGCTTTGCTGATGTCTATTATCTGGAAAGGATTTACAACTGCGGGAGCTGTCTGGAGCATCGTTGTTGGAGCAGCCCTTTCCTTAATATTAATTGTACTAAGCCCAACAGTTTGGGTTGATGTGTTCGGCAATGCAGAAGCGATCTTCCCATTGAAGAACCCGGCTTTGGTATCCATGACCTCGGCATTCCTTGTGGGTATACTAGTTTCCCTGGCTAAGCCAGATAAGGAAGCCGCAGATAAATTTGAAAGCGAAAAATTAAGAACTTACCTGGGCGTGGGTTCAGAGAAATAATAATTGATATATAAACAGGATGATGAGAAGAGGTTTGTAGTTAGTTGTTGGACTGGATGGACTATACGCCTGATCTAACAACTAACAACTAACCACCAACAACTAATCTCTACTTCACCACCATATCCGAAAACGGTATAACATAAGCCTGCAGAAATACTAACAATCCTACCAGCGCTGCCAGAGCTATGCTATGAAAGAATACGTAGCGCAGGATCTGGCCTTCGTGGCCGTACCAGTTAGTAGCCGTACTGGCGACAACGATGCTCTGGGCATCCACCATCTTACCCATAACACCGCCGGAGCTGTTTGCTGCAGCCATAAGTATAGGGCTTACATCAGTTTGCTTTGCAGTTATGGTTTGAAGGCTTCCGAATAGAACGTTTGAAGCGGTGTCTGATCCCGTAAGGGCTACACCAAGCCAGCCCAACATCGTGCCGAAGAAGGGATATAAAACCCCCGTTTTGGCAAGCGCAAGTCCTAGTGTAGCATCGGCTCCCGAGTATTTGGTTACATAGCCGAGCGCCAGCATCGCGGCAATGGTAATCAGTGAAAACCGTACCCGCCAAAAGGTTTGTCCATATACCCTGAGCATTCCTTTTAGTGAATATCCAATGGCGAAACCTGCAATGATTGCGGCTACCAGAATTCCTGTACCAGTTGCAGAGATCCAGTTTAACTTGAATACAGCTTCCTCGGTTTTAGCGGGTTTATCCACTGTGGGTTCAGGTGCGATTGGGGGAGTGCGTTTTACCTGATTATGCAGGTAAGCTACTTTGAATTCAGGTGCTGAAATTTTATTCAACGCAGTTTTGACTGTTGGAACTCCCCATGCAAAAATAAAAATCACCAGGATGGCCCATGGCGTCCATGCCCTTATCATGTCTTTCCTTTTTACGACAGCCGGTTCTTTGTCTATAGACACGGTATCTTCGGCAACAGGTAACTCCCATATGGTTTTAGGCTGCCAAAATTTCAATAAGACGATGAGTGAAGTGATGGATGCTATTGAAGCAAAAATATCCACCAGCCATGGGCCATGATAATTGGATACCAGGAATTGTGTGATAGCGAATGAAAGCCCGGCGGTTAAGGCAGCCGGCCACACGTTTATCATACCTCTGAAACCCGCCATTGCCCAGATCACCCAAAAGGGTACTATCAGCGAAAAGAAGGGTAGTTGCCGTCCAACCATTGCCGAAAGCTGCAGCACATCAATTCCTGTGACAGCCGAGAGCGCTATTATGGGTGTCCCAAGCGCTCCGAATGCAACAGGGGCGGTATTTGCTATTAGCGAAAGCCCGCAAGCCGCCAGCGGCCTGAAACCGAGCTGCATCAGGATAGCAGCAGTAATTGCAACAGGGGTTCCAAAACCTGCGGCACCCTCAAAAAAAGCGCCGAAGGAAAAGGCAATGAGAATCACCTGGATCCTCGGGTCGGGCGCGATAGTGGACAAATGCATGCGTATCAGGGTAAAAAGACCTTTGTCAACCGTTAGCTGATATAAGAAAATCAGGTTAAGTACGATCCAGCCAATAGGGAACAGGCCATAAGCGCTCCCGTAAAGAGTGGTTGCAGTTACCGCCTGTGCCGGCATATTGAATATGAATAAAGCTACGGCTATTGCGACCACCAGGCCTAAAATTGCAGCGAGATGGATCCGCATGTGAAATACGGCAATGGATCCCAGAAGTACAATAATTGGCAATGCGGCCAAAATCGTTGACATCCAGGGGTTGTTTAAGGGGTCGTAGTTTTGCGGCCAGATTTGTTCCATGTTTAGGTTGGTTGTTAGTTGTTGGTTCCACCGGGCGTACCGATTACCGATTATTGATCACCCGATCGCCCGATTACCGATTACCATTGACACTATTTCAAAGGATCCCTCGGGGTATTTGCGAGCTCAAATAAGCATTCGATCTCAACGGGAATATTATCCGGGAGGGATCCAAATCCAACGGCGCTTCGTACGCCGATGCCGTTGTCTGGTCCCCAAACCTGAGCAAAAAGCTCACTGCAGCCGTTAATGACCTTTGGGTGAGCCTCAAAATCTGAAGTGCAATTAACCATTCCCAGGACCTTGATCACTCGTTTAACTTTATTGAGACTTCCCAATTTAGTCTTTATCGTTGAAAGAATGGTCAATCCCACTTGCCGTGCGGCCAGTTTGCCCTGCTCGAGATCCATGTCTTTACCGATCCTTCCTCTGATAAGTCCCTTATCGTTCTGAACAGGCCCATGTCCTGAAACATAAAGGTATTTACCGTCAATTAAACATGGTTTATAAACACCAATAGGAGTTGGGGCAGGAGGCAGGGTTAAACCAGTCTTTGCAAAGTTCTGTTCGGGAGTTGATTCGTCCATTTTCTTATGCTTTTGATTGTGAATGTGATTTGAAATTAGGAATTATTTTAGTTAAACGTGAAAAGTAATCGGTGGCTGCGCCAAGTAATCGGTAATCAGCATCCAACAAACGCATATGTGCGGAGTATTTTTGATATTTTATTAGGGTTATAATTCTTTAGATACGTTGGCACTGATTACTGATTACCGATTACTTATCACTAATTACCCGATCACTCTTCATTTCTTAGGCAAAGTCACCTTCCAAATCCTTCCCCCCACCGAGCCTTCTGGGCCATGCTCAACGACATAAACTTTATTGTCAAGCAGAACGGCATCAACTGGGGCATTAAAATTATTAGCGATGCTGGTAGTTTTCATATAAAAATTGTCGGCCACCGGGTTGTAGTGCATTTCCATATGAAGAAGATCTTTACCGGTTTTTCTAAGAAGATTGGTGCCGGGGCGGTCAGAGCCACCTCCGTACCTGAAGACAAAGCCGTCTCCTTTAAACTCAGGCGACAGAACATTTTTGGTGTCGAAAACTAATCCAAGTGGCACACTATGTGCATTGAAAGTACTTACAGTGCGTCCCGTCACATCTCCGTCAACGATCTTGCCTGTTGCGATATCGCGATATTCATTTGCAGCAGGCCCCATATTCTGAACACCGGCTGAAAATTTCAGTCCAGCAGGGATCTTTGGGAAATCGGGATCATTCCTAAAGTACTTTACTACCCATGCGTGGGCACCGGGACTAATAAACGGATCGGTTGCCGGGTCAGGAACCCATGGCGAGAATTGCTGCGGATTTTCAACTCCTGCCATCTGCCACGGAAAGCCGTAATGGCGGCCTTGCCTGATCCAGAACATCTCCTCAGACTGATCATAATCCCCGGAATTTACAACTCCGAAAAGGTTATCGTTACCGTCAAATGCCATATCGTAGGCATTGCGAATACCTTCAGCATAGAGATATCCCATCGTCTTTAATTTTTCTGTTTCTGATGGAAGCAGGAGATTTTCGGCATTCACTGGAAACCTGAAGACATTGGAAGTTAATCCATTGTCGCGGGCATTAGGATAGGCTCCTCTATTGTCCTGAACTTCTCCATGATCGGTACGTGCTCCTGAATTAACAAAAATATATTTCTTATCAGGGCTGATCTCCAGGGCATTCCAGCCATGATCGAACGTTGTAGCATTGGTACCGTATTCAACGGTATTAAACACCTCGATAAGTGCCGGTTTTGCTTTTGAGACATCGTACTTTACCATGCGGCCCTTGGTCCCTTTGCCTCCGTTTGCACTGATGTTGCCGCATAGGAACAGGGTATTATTTAAGAATGCAGCACCCTGCAGTCTCGTAATGCCATGATCGGCAGCTGAAAAAACCTTGTGCTCTGCAGCTTTTGGGGTATCAAAACCGGAGATGCGAAAAACATTTCCATCGAAAGTCGAGTACCAGAATTCACCTGTTTTGGAGTTTCGGATTAGTCGTACACCCAGAGGACCGATATCCATAACTTTTTTAATAGTAATATCCGGGCGTAAGGATACAGGTGTTTTGACAGGTGCTACCTGCCTGGTTGGCGCGGCTGCCGGAGCCGTAGTTGTTTGCTGCGCTTGCGCATATACCGCACATGACAAAAACAGGGCTAATAGACCTGTTTTTTGTAAGCTGCAATGAAGAATGATCATTGTTATTCTGTTATTGAATTTGATTATCACAAGTCTTAAGGTGTGTTGCCTGATCTTTGACCGGCAGCTACAGGCCTTGGTCCAGGTAGCGCCTGAACAACATTAGGCTCAGCGATCGCATTCAAATTATAGACAATTCTTCCTGCCCGGATAGTCATTTCCGTTTCCAGTCTTTCTTTTCCAGCGATTTTTCCGTCACGTGCGTAGAATCCAAAATTGCCCTTACGAACAGTGAATATAGCAACATCTGCATCAGCACCTATAGAGATATTTCCAAGTTCGGGCCTTTTAATTTGCTGAGCCGGATTCCAGGTAGTAGCCTTAATCACTTCCCTGAAAGGCATTCCCATCGCCATAAATATTGACATGATGTTGGGCATGTTTTTCATGGCATTATTCATACTTCCGGTATGAAGGTCAGTGCTGATTGAGTTAGGATAAAAGCCGCTTTTTATTAAAGAGTGTAAAAAATACTTTACCCCCTAGTCTCTATAAAAATATTGATACCTTAATGTGGGTAGTATGCATTTTTACACCTTCTAATATTTGAAAATGGCTTTTATGCAATATGGTCGATTGTTAAGAGCAAAGTATCGAAATGTTATATTTTGAATATTAGTTTATTTTAGATAAGTTTAAACTTGTTATGGCTGAGATGATATTATTAGAGGATACAGAGCTTATGGAGCGTCTGCGTGCGGGGGATGATCTGGCCTTGAAAGTCATCTATAAAAAATATTGGAATCAGCTTTATACCTCGGCCCATAACATGCTGCAGGACCAGCAAGGCTGTGAAGACATCATCCAGGAACTCTTCATAAATCTTTGGAATAAAAGGGAGCAAATAGAAATTAAGGCATCGCTTAAATCATACCTCTTCGCATCTGTGCGCTATGAAGTCTATCGCCAGGTTCGCCACGGCTCGGTAAGGGAAGATATATTTGAAAATATCCAGGATCGCCTTCAGACCCCATCTGAATACGGCAATATCGAGCACAGAGAATTGCTTTCTTATGTTAATTCGATAGTAAATAGCCTTTCAGAGAAATGCAAGGTTGTTTATAAGCTTAGCAGGGAAGAGCACCTGTCTCACAAGGAAATTGCCGGTAAGCTTGATATTTCTACTAAAACTGTTGAAAATCATCTTAATAAGGCGCTGAGGCAGTTGAGGATTTCGCTGGGGCTGTGGTAGGGTTAGGACTGATCGTTGAAATAACGAGGTACGACACTCTAACTCCCATTAAAAGACTTGAGTCGGTGGATTGTATTATAGAATTTCGAATCACTTATGGTGAAGCAGAAAGGTAGAATAATAGCAAAATACTTAGAGTATTGCATTTGCTGCCTATTCTTTATAACTGTATGCGTAGAGGGCTTTGCACAATCTCGATTTACTAAAACAAGCGCACAATTAGCCAAGTTAAAAAATTTACAGGCTGCTGTTGAATCGAACCCGGAAAGCATTAAAAATCACGAGACTTTCCTTAAAGCTTTACTTCCCGACGACCCTTATCTCAAGAGCCAGTATGCTGTATGGTTGAAACGTTTTCCAAAATCTTCCGCTGTCCCGTTTTCAATTGGGAAACACCTTGTAAGCTTTCTGTATCCTGAAGGCAGTGGATATCTTCTTAAAGCTGTCGAATTGAAACCTGGTTATGCTGAAGCCTGGTATCTTCTGGGCGCTAATGCGGAGATATCTGGAAATACATTAAGCCAGGAGTATATGGCAAATGCCAAAAAGGCTGAACCGGAAAATCCTAAATATGCAATGTCCTATGCCTACTCATTTAAAAATACCGATTCGGCCAGATTCGATTCATTGTTACTGGCTGTTGCTTTCCGGTTTCCTGAAAGCGCGGAGGCGCCATTAGCCCTTACATTCCTTGCCTTAAACTCGCAAAACGAAAACGAGAAAATAGCATTCTATGAACAGTTATATAAAAGATATTCTGCAAAGCCATCCCAGTCATCTTCTTTTGGGATAGAATCTTATTATCACTACCTGTTAGACAAAAATCCGAAAAAGGCATTTGATATAGCGCTGAACATGGTTTTAGAACCCAAAGTGAATCACTATCAATGGAGTGAAAATTTAAATTTAGCAAGGACTGTCAGAGATGTAAGAAGTATGATGGATCAAAATAAACCAGCATTAGTCCTTGAAATGCTACGTGCTCTACCCGCAAGCTATCAAAACGATGAAAGATATGTTTTAGTCAGGACAGAAGCTATAGAAGCAACCCTGGATAGTAAGGCTGCTTATGATACTTTATCCTTATTCTATGCGAAACAGCCGGGAACCAGGGGTCGGACAGCATTGCTAGCATATGCGAAAAAACTTGGCAAAGATGAACAGCAAGTAGATATTGAGATTCAAAATATGCGTGAATCATCGGCAGCGCCAGCAACAGATTTTTCTTTAGAGCAATATTACAAAGGCGGAAGAACTTCCCTGGCTGATCATAAGGGGAAGATTGTATTACTCACTCATTGGTTTCCGGCCTGCGGCCCCTGCCGGGCAGAGTTTCCCCACTTAGATTCAGTAGTTAAAAAATTTGATTCTAAAGACGTGGCCTACCTAGGTATTAATGCTGCAAGAAACCAGGATGCACATGTCCTGCCGTTTATGAGTTCTACGGGGTATAGTTTTATTCCTATAAAAGAAGAGCCTAGTAGAGATAAAGGCAATTTAGATTATGACGGAGTACCACAAAATTACCTGATCGATCAAAAAGGGCGTATTATATTTTCGAATTTTAGGATTGATGAGACTAATGAAGATATGCTCAAAATGATGATAAGTGAGCTATTAAAGCATAAATAATAGACAGTACCAGGAGATTCAGTCGTTGGCTCAAGAGACGTGCCTAACGCTAGCTGGTGTAGAGAGGCGTGCCTGCGGCCCGCGGGCATGCGAAATGCATGGCGATGCTAGCATTGCACGTTGGACCATCAACAGAGATGGAAGACACGGTGTGTACGTTAGTGCCCTTTTTTCAAGGGGAGCTGTCCCGCACCTGCGGGACCGGGGTATTCCCCTAAACTCTAAACTAACCCTGTCATTGCGAGGGGTAATTTATTTCATAAAAATCAATATAAAAGACGTTACTT
>NZ_JBBJNI010000138.1:0-11496 GCF_037719425.1 Daejeonella sp.
AAAATGTAGCCTTGCCGCTGGTATATGCAGGGATTGGACGTAATGAACGGGACCAGCGTGCTCAACAGACTCTCGAAAGCGTGGGGCTTGGAAATAGGGTTCATCACAAGCCTAATGAGCTTTCCGGTGGTCAGCGCCAGCGTGTGGCTGTAGCTCGTGCCCTTGTTAACAATCCGTCTATCATCCTTGCGGATGAGCCAACGGGAAACCTTGATACGAAAACATCTGTTGAGATCATGGGCCTGCTGGAAGAGATCCACTCCAAAGGCAATACGATCATACTGGTAACGCACGAAGAAGACATCGCACAGCATGCACACCGAATTGTGCGGATGCGTGACGGCCTGATCGAAAATGATTACCAGAATGAAAATATTAAGACCGTTTCTCCAAGACTTGAAGATATGAAGGTTAAGGGGTCGGATTTTGAGAAGATAGAGTAAGGTTGTAGGCATGATGACTGAGGTCAGAAGTCTGATGACAGAAGCTAACCCGTGAAAAACAAAATTTATTATTAATATCAGACCTGAGATATCAGACCTCATGCTTCCGTCTCAATGAAAATCTACACCAAAACCGGAGATAATGGCCTTACTTCTTTAATAGGAGGTACGCGGGTTCCTAAGTATGATCTGAGGATTGAAAGCTATGGCACGGTTGACGAGCTGAACTCTTATATCGGAATGATCCGGGATCAGGAAATTTCAACCGAACAAAAAGATATTTTAAAGGAGATCCAGGACAGGCTTTTTACAATCGGGGCTGCACTGGCTTCTGATCCGGAAAAGTCTAAAATGAAGATCCCTGATTTGAAGCTTACTGATATAGAGCTGCTCGAGCAGCAGATGGATCAGATGAATGAAGTGCTGCCGGACCTTAAACACTTTATTCTTCCCGGGGGAGATACAGCTGTTTCATTTTGCCATATAGCGAGATGTGTATGCAGGCGTGCGGAACGAATTACAGTACATCTCAAAGAAGAGAGCTTTGTTGATGAGAAGGTAGTTATTTATTTAAACCGCCTGAGTGACTACCTGTTTGTGCTTGCGCGGAAGCTAGTTTTCGACAGAAATTTGCCCGAAAATAAGTGGCTTCCAAGGGTTTAGGTAACATGTTAAAAATTAATTAATAATCTTATTTAAATTATTATATTTTTGCACAAAAAGTATAAATAAAATTCTAAGAATATGTATTGGACATTAGAATTAGCGTCGCATTTAGAGGACGCGCCATGGCCGGCTACAAAGGATGAACTTATAGATTATGCGATCCGCTCAGGTGCCCCTGTAGAAGTTATTGAAAACCTTCAGGCACTGGAGGATGACGGTGAGCCTTATGAAAACATCGAAGAAATATGGCCCGATTATCCTACCAAGGACGATTTTTTCTTTAACGAAGACGAATATTAGAAACTGATCCCGCACCTGCGGGATTTTTTTTTATCCTGCGACAACATTTTTTTACATTGTTAAAACAATCGGTACGATTTTAGTATTAATGGTATGAAACTTAATCAGCTATTAATTAACTAAAAACTAAAACTATGGGTAATCTACTTTATTTGATCGCAGTTATTTTAATCATTTTCTGGATCTTTGGAGCCTTCATTTCACCAATGGGTGGTAATTTAATCCACATTCTTCTTGTAATCGCTATCATCGCTATCCTACTTCGCGTAATCAGAGGCGGTACAATCTAAGAAATAAATTTAAAGCACCCGTTTATTTATTTAAGCGGGTGCTTTATTTTTTTGAACGTAAATAGGTTTGTGCTACAAGGATATCCTCAGGGTAAGTTATCTTAAGGTTTCTTGTATCTCCCTCGATCAAAAGGATCTTTACTCCGGAGCTCTCTACGACTGCTGCATCATCGGTAAATTCACTCCGGTACTCCTGCCCGTAGGCTTTATTTAATATTTCAATTTTGAAAACTTGTGGTGTCTGGATCAGATATATCTCGTCGCGGTTTAAACTAACCGTTCCGGTTTTCGTACCCTGCCGGATAGAATCCCTGCTTTTTACAGCGACAACTGCATTTCCAGTTTCTTCAGCCTGTTTGTATGCCGAATCAATTATCTGGAGTGATATGCATGGCCGTACAGCATCATGAATGGCAACTATAGCAGGTTCTGTAATATCCTCAAGGCCATTTTGTACCGAATGAAAGCGCTGCTCGCCGCCCTTAACTAATTGATGAGGAATGGAGAATGTATACTCCGCGCAAAGCTCTTTCCAGTATTGGTGGAAGGCTTCGTTCAATACAAGGACTATCTCGGGAGCAGATGCGGAAGAATGAAAAGCCTCTATCGTATGCATCAGCACCGGCCGGCCATTCAATAGCATGAATTGTTTTGGGACATCAGCATGCATACGACTGCCTGAGCCGCCGGCTACAATTATTGCATAATATTTTACACCAGGCATTTTATCAATCCTCCGGATATCAATATATTAAAAACCCGATACAAGAAGTTTTTGCTTAGATGATCAGCATTGCATCGCCATAGCTGTAGAAACGGTAATTCTCTTTCACCGCAACTTCATAAGCCTTCATTACATGATCATAACCGCCGAATGCAGCCACCATCATCAGCAAAGTTGACTCAGGGGTGTGAAAGTTTGTGATCATCGAATTAGCAATGCTGAATTCGTATGGAGGGAAAATGAATTTGCTGGTCCAGTCATTAGCCGCTTTTAGCTCTCTGCCTGCAGAAACAGCCGACTCGATCGCACGCATGGAAGTAGTACCAACGGCGCAAACTTTCTGCTTGTTTTCGGTAGCTTTGTTCACCAGATTGACTGCTTTTTGTTCGATGATGAATTGCTCTGAATCCATTTTATGCTTGGTCAGATCTTCAACCTCAACGGCACGGAAAGTTCCGAGTCCGACGTGAAGAGTAACCTCAGCAAAGTCAACACCTTTAAGTTCAAGGCGTTTCATCAGCTCGCGGCTGAAGTGCAGTCCTGCAGTTGGAGCTGCAACAGCGCCTTCTTTCTTAGCAAATATGGTTTGATAGCGTTCTTTATCTTCAGCAGTAGCTTTACGCTTGATATATTTTGGAAGCGGGGTTTCGCCCAGGATCTCAATGTTGCGGCGAAATTCATCATCCGTTCCGTCAAAAAGGAAGCGAATAGTACGGCCGCGGGAGGTTGTATTATCAACAACTTCAGCAACCAGCAGGTCATCATCGCCAAAATAAAGCTTGTTTCCAACACGGATCTTACGAGCAGGATCAACAAGAACATCCCAAAGACGAAGGTCGCGGTTCAATTCACGAAGTAAAAAAACTTCGATTGTAGCGCCGGTTTTTTCTTTATTGCCGTATAAACGCGCAGGAAAAACCTTCGTGTTGTTAAGGATCATCACATCTTTATCGCCGAAATATCCCAAAACGTCCTTAAATATTTTATGCTCGATAGCACCTGTCTTCCTGTCTAGAACCATCAAACGGGCTTCGTCGCGTTGTTCTGATGGATTATGAGCTATTAGTGATTCGGGTAAATCAAATTTGAACTGGGATAATTTCATGTTTTATATTGAGTGATTTCAGGGCGCAAATTTAGGAAAAAGAAATGGGAAATGAGAAATGAGGTATAAAGTCTGAAGCAGAGGTTTGAGGCTGGAGGTACAGATGGGAGATGTGGTGGACACTCATAACCCACAGTTCAGCATAAAGCTCATACCTGATACCTACCAAAATTATAATTTCCAAATGATGATACCCCTGTAACGTTTTTAATTAAATTTGGTCTAAACGGGCATATGATATTTCTTAAACTTCTTAAAGAAAGTTTTCTTTTCGCTTTTGGGGCTCTCAGGCAAAATAAGCTAAGGACTATTTTATCGCTGTTAGGCATAACAATCGGTATCATGACCATCGTCAGCGTGTTCTCTGCTGTAGATACCCTGCGGAATAATATCCAGAGTAGTGTTGAGAAATTAGGAAGCAATACCATATACATTCAAAAATGGCCATGGACCGGCGGGCCTGATTTTCCCTGGTGGAAATATATCAGCAGGCCGCAGCCGTCTCTTCGCGACTATGCAAAGCTTAGCGACCGCCTCCAGGGCGCTGAAGGAATTTCCTTTGAAATTGGAATTGGTAACCGTACCATAAAATATAGGAACAACAGTATTGAGGGTGCACAGATCTCGGCATCGGCTCACGATTATTATAAGGTCTGGAAGTTTGACTTTGAAAGCGGCCGTTATTTTACGGATAGTGAATCAAAAGCAGGAAGGCCACTGGCAATCATTGGTTTCCAGATAGCGGAAGGATTATTTCCTAATATTGATCCGGTTGGAAAGGTTATAACAGTCCTGGGAAGAAAGGTTACCATCGTAGGGGTATTTAAGGAAGAAGGGGAGGATATGCTTGGTGTGTCTTCAGATAAAACTGTTCTGGTTCCGCTAAACTTCGCCAAAGGGGTTATCAAGGTTGAGGACGAAAGATACGGTCCTCAGATCACGGTTAAAGGGCGCGAAAATGTAAGCGTTGAAGAGCTTGAAGCCGAATTAAAGGGTAATTTAAGATCTATCCACAGGCTTGGCCCGCGGGATGATGATGATTTTTCATTAAATAAAACAACTATTCTTACTGCACAGCTCGATCAGCTTTTCGGGATCATTGATTTCGCCGGAGCATTCATTGGGGGCTTTTCTATACTTGTAGGTGGCTTTGGGATTGCGAATATTATGTTCGTATCCGTAAAAGAGCGGACCAATATTATCGGGATCCAGAAATCCCTGGGAGCTAAGAATTACTTTATCATGCTGCAGTTCCTTATTGAATCTGTATTGCTATGTCTTATGGGCGGGGCAATAGGGCTCGGAATTGTATTCCTGCTGGCGTTTGGCCTTAAAACCTTTATGGATGTGAATATCGTTGTAGATATCAGTAAGGTTATACTGACTATTATCCTTTCTACAGCAATTGGATTGATCTCAGGGTTTATACCGGCGTTTATGGCATCGAGACTGGATCCGGTTGAGGCGATACGGAGTAAATAGTTTTTTGAGTGGAGAATTGAGAGTGGCAAGTTGAGAGTGTCTTGCTGACGTAACAATGCGCCGGGAGGAAGGGTTTCGATAGGGCTCTTCCCCGACTGGATCCCGGATCAAGCCCGGGACGGATCTCCTCATAGACGCGGCGCAGCTAGCGTCCTCTGCCATGTCAATTTATGAGAATCAAAAACCTCCAGCGCAGCTGTAAAATAAATTGTAATCCGTGTGCAGACTTGATGTCCCGGTCGACACTTGCGGCTGTAGCCGCGTGTCAAGACGAGATCCCTGCCTGACGGTAGGCAGGCCCGACTAAATCGGGGAACAACGTTAATCGGGAAAAAGCAACTTCGCTTCTTGTAATAATTGTGCTTTATCGATAGGAACTACACCAACGTGTTCGCATACAATGCCTCCCGCGAGATTCGCAATTGCAGCAGTCTGATATTCATCAAGCCCGGAAGCAATACAGAGGGCAGCGGTAGCTACCACGGTATCACCGGCGCCGGAAACGTCGGCGACCTTTCTTGAATGGGCTTGAAACAGCTTTTGATCTTTTGCTGTGCTGACGAAAACACCGTGTTCTGATAAGGTGAGCATTACGCTTTTTGCGTTAAGCCTTGCTTTAATCTGGTCGACTGCGGCTTCAATCTGGGTAACGCTGACCGGATCAATTTCTACATCAAGGCCTTCCCGTAGCTCTTTAAGGTTAGGCTTGAATAAGCTAACGTCTTTATAAAAGTGGAAGTTTCTCTTTTTAGGATCAACGATGGTGAGGATCCCTTTTTGATTGGCGAGGCTTACGGTAAATGTGATCAGTTCTTCTGAGATAAGCCCTTTGTCGTAATCCTCAAAGATAATAGCGTCAATTTTCTGTGCGCTGATGATCTCTGCGATCCTTTCCTGCACCTCGCGGCTGGATTCATCAGGAATATCAGTCTCTGTTTCAGCATCTACCCGTACTATGTGCTGATTGTGCGCAATGATTCGCGTCTTAACAGTAGTTTGCCGTCCCTTAACGGTGATTACTCCTTCCCTGGTGAGATTGGCGCTGTCCATAAGGCTCAGCAGATCCAGGCCCTCCGGATCATCACCAATAACGGCACAAATGATGGGTTTGGCTCCCAGCGACTGAACATTCAGAGCTACGTTTGCGGCACCGCCCAGGCGGTTCTCCTTTTTCGTCACCTGCACAACTGGTACGGGCGCTTCCGGAGACATGCGCCCGATCTTGCCCCAAACGTAGCTATCCATCATCACGTCCCCGATAACGAGGATGGTCAGTAAATTGAATTTTTCGAAAATGTCCGTCATAGGATGCATATGTATCAAAATTCTTTTAAACCTTTTAGATCAAAGCGGACATATTATTTTTTGGAAAGCAAATACAGCATTCCATAGGGCGCGATAGCCCCGCTTTTCGCATTAGCTTTGCCTTAATATAGCTATTTTGATTTGAAATTTACGCCGGCAAAGGCTAATTGCTCCAATCGGGTTTACCTGGCACATGCAGTACTTAGATTAAAGCAAGCCTGCACAGCGACCTATGCGGCAAAAATATACTAAGCCGTGCTTTCCGCCATGCTTTCCGCCCAGTCTAACAACTAACAACTATTGTCATTGCGAGCCTGCCTACCGCAGGCAGGCGCAGCGCGGCAAAACAACTACTTCAGCGCTCCCAGCGCCTCTTTAATCCTCTTCATCGCCTCTATCAGTTTTTCGTTAGCTGCAGCGTATGATAGACGGATTGATTTAGGATCACCGAATGAATCGCCGCTTACCGTAGCCACATGGCCGGTATTAAGCAGGTATAAAGATAGATCTTCAGCATTCTTAATTGTTGAGCCATCAGGGGCAGTTTTGCCGAAGAAAGAGCTAACATCAGGGAAGAAGTAAAATGCGCCCCCTGGTAAGTTGACTTTCAATCCCGGGATGGCTTTTAATAAACCGTACACCAGGTCGCGGCGCTCTTTAAAGACAGCTTTCATTTCCTTAATGGTATCCAGCCCGCCTTCGTAGGCAGCTATGCCCGCTTTCTGGGTAATGGAAGAAGTGCCGGATGTGATCTGGCTCTGAAGCTTATCGCAGGCAGCAGCAAGCTCTTTACTCGTTGCTGAGTAACCAATCCTCCAGCCAGTCATCGCGTACGCTTTGGATAGCCCGTTGATAATGATCACGCGGTCTTTAATGCTGTCAAACTGAGCAATAGACTCATGCTCATTCAGGAAATTGATATGCTCGTAGATCTCATCAGAGATGATATAGATCTGAGGATATTTTTCAAAAACTTTAGCAAGTGAAGCAAGCTCATCGCGGGTGTAAACACTTCCTGTGGGATTGTTCGGCGATGAGAACATGAACAGCTTGGTCTTAGGGGTAATTGCCGCTTCAAGCTCTTCGGCAGTGATTTTGAAGTCACTCTCCAGGGTAGTATTGATGAACACAGACTCGCCGTCCGCTAATTTTACAAGCTCAGAATATGAAACCCAGTACGGGGTAGGGATAACCACCTCATCACCCGGATTAACCACACACAGAATTGCATTGGCCAGTGATTGCTTGGCTCCTGTAGAAACAACGATCTGATCGAAATCATAATCAAGGTTATTCTCGCGCTTCAGTTTAGCTGCGATCGCCTTTCGCAGCTCAGGATATCCCGGAACAGGAGTATAGTAAGAAAAATTCTGGTCAATAGCATCTTTAGCTGCCTGCTTCACAAAGTCGGGAGTGTAAAAATCGGTTTCTCCTAAACTAAGGCTGATAACATCAACGCCTTTCGCAGCCAATTCCCTGCCCATTTTAGCCATCTTTATTGTGGCGGACTCGGATAAATAGTTAATTCTGTTTGATAATGTGTTCATAATTAAGGCAAATATAGAAACCTAAGAAGGCAATGCAAAAATTAAAGAGAAATGAGCCGGAAATTGCGATTTTATTAAAATTCCACTCTTGTATTGTCTAAATTTGGCCGTATTTAAGCGCCCGATTTGCAAAGTCAAAAAAAAGTAATCCTGCTATCCCTCAGCATCGGCGTCCTGCTGATGCTTGCGAAGTTTACAGCCTACTTTATAACGGGTTCTAATTCAATTCTGACGGATGCCGCGGAAAGTATCGTCAATGTTCTGGCCAGCGCCTTTGCATTTTACAGCATCTATGTAGCTGCACAGCCGCGGGATAATAATCATCCCTACGGCCACGGCAAGGTGGAATTCTTTTCGGTATTCATTGAAGGCAGTCTGATCGGCATTGCCGGCATTCTTATTATTTTCAAGTCTGCATATAACCTGGTATATCCACACAATGTCAATGAGCTGATTGTCGGTTCTATCATCATTGCTGCAACCGGGCTTGTTAATTTTGTGCTGGGATACTACCTCATCAGCCAGAGTAAAAAATTAAAATCCCTGACCCTCTTTGCGGATGGCAAACATCTGCAGGTTGATGCCTATACGTCTGCCGGACTTGTTGCTGGCCTGATCCTGATCTACCTTACGGGATTGAATTACCTGGATAGCGTACTGTCTATCGCTATCGGCATCTTCATTATTTACAGCGGGTATAAGCTGGTCAGGCGCTCCGTTTCCGGCCTGATGGATGAATCTGATTTTGAGACTGCCGATGAGGTGATCTCTATCCTGAATTCCTGCCGCAAGGATAGCTGGATAGACATGCACAATTTGAGGACACAGCGTTACGGGCCTGATATCCATATCGACTGTCATCTTACCCTGCCATATTATTTTGACCTGAATAAGGTTCACGAAGAGGTATCGGAAGTCGATGCCATGATGAACAGCCAGGCAAGCTCATCTATCGAGTTTTTTATCCATGCTGATCCATGTATTCCGGAGTGTTGCCACTACTGCCGCATGGATGCCTGCCCGGTAAGATCGGAGCCCAGGACAAAAGACATTACCTGGACCATCGAAAACGTAACCCGTAACAAGAAACATTTTTCTGCCGATGTATAAATTTAATGTCCGGGTTTATGGCTTGCTGATCAACGACCAGGATCAGATCTTAATGAGCGATGAAGAGGAGCATGGCTTCCGTTTTTCCAAGTTCCCCGGGGGCGGACTGGAATATGGCGAGGGCCTGATCGATGCGCTGAAGCGCGAGTTCGTGGAGGAATGCAATGCCGAGATCGAAGTAACAGAGCATTTCTATACCACAGATTTCTTTAACAAGTCGGTGTTTAACGACAGCCAGATCATCAGCGTGTATTATATCGTTAAGTCTTTAGCCGAACTGAAGCTGAACTTTAAAGAGAAGACCTTTGATTTCGACAGTGAAGGCGATATCCTGCAGGCCTTCCGGTGGAAACATATCCAAGACCTGACGATGGAGGATGCTACTTTCCCAACCGATCAAAGGGCTATCGAACTATTAAAAGAGAAATGGCTCAAAGATCATTAGCAGAACGCGACCAGGCAGTTATCTGGCATCCGTATACGCAGATGCAAACCGCTGCTGCGCCCATTCCTATTGTAAGGGGCGAAGGGGTGCACCTGATCGCTGAAGACGGCACAAAGTATCTGGATGCTATTTCTTCCTGGTGGGTTAACATCCATGGGCATGCACATCCCTATATAGCTGAAAAGGTTGCAGAACAGCTGCGGACTCTGGAGCATGTGATCTTTGCCGGCTTTACGCACCCGACCGCTGTAGAGCTTGCGGAAAGGCTGCTGGCAATCCTGCCTGATAATCAAAAGCGGGTTTTCTATTCCGACAATGGCTCAACCGCCGTTGAAGTAGCCCTGAAAATGTGCTTCCAGTACTGGAGTAATAGCGGCCAGCCGCGGACTAAAGTAATCGCCTTTCATGATTCCTACCACGGCGATACCTTCGGAGCAATGGCAGTAAGCGCAAGGAGCGCTTTTACCAAACCTTTTGAGCAGTTCCTGTTCGACGTAGAATTTATAGACCTCCCTAATGCGGAGAATATCACTCGTCTTAAGGAACAGCTTTCAGCTTTCAGCTTTCAGCTTTCCGCTTTCATCTTCGAGCCTTTGGTACAGGGAGCCGGCGGTATGAATATGTATGAGGCTAAATACCTGGACGAATTACTAATGCATTGCAAGAAGGAGGGCATCCTGACCATTGCCGATGAAGTGATGACAGGCTTCGGCAGGACAGGAAAGCTTTTTGCTTCAGATCATTTAACCCAGCAGCCCGACCTGATGTGCTTTTCCAAAGGGATAACGGGCGGCACTATGGCGCTCGGCGTTACGACCTGTGCGGGCAAGATTTACGATGCATTCCTGTCGGATGATAAATTAAAAACCCTTTTCCACGGGCATTCCTTTACGGCGAACCCGGTTACCTGCTCGGCAGCGCTGGCAAGCCTTGATCTTTTATTAAAACCGGAAACCATAGCTGATATCAGCCGGATTGAAGAATCACACCGGTCTTTTGCCGCACGCATTGCAAAGCATCCCAAAGTCAGGACCATCCGGCAGACCGGCACCATACTCGCAATGGAATGGGAAACGGGCGACAATACCTCTTATTTCAACAGCCTGAGGGATGACCTGTATAACTTCTTTCTCAGGGAAGGAATTATCCTGCGCCCCCTCGGCAACATCATTTATATAATGGCTCCTTACTGCATCACAAATGATCAGCTGAAGTATATTTACCAAAAAATAGAACAAGCCTTAGAGCAATTTTAAAATGAACTTCCAGCATCTCCTTACAGGAATAGTAGCCGATACCCAAAAGCACGCCAGATGGCTTAATACCCTGTCATTGATGGAGAACACCGGTGCCCGCAAGATCTCTGCCAGCGAGCACAAAACCGATGTTACCCTCATTATATTAAAGCATGCAGCAGAAGAGCATCGTCACGCTTTCTATCTTAAAAAGCAGATCTCGAAGCTGGGCGCTGGCTTATGCCCCGATTACTCGGATGAGCATCTCTTAGCTACCCACGACAGCCGGTATTACCTGAACATGCTCGATGTCCACGTCTGTAAATATCTTAAATCGGAACTGAAACTAAGCGGCAACGAGCTGAAATTTGCAGCCTATTTATTAGTTACCTATGCTATTGAAGTCCGCGCAGATGAATTATACCCTGTTTACCAGGATGTGCTGGACGCAACCAAGAGCAAAGTAAATGTGAAATCAATCATTTTGGAAGAAGAAGGGCACCTGGAAGAAATGCTGGTTCAATTAAAGAATTTTTCACCGGACTGGGAGCGGCATGCGGATAAGGCGGTGGAGTTTGAGAGTGAGTTGTTTGGGAAGTGGATGGTGGGGTTGGAGAGGGAGATTTGAGCCAAGAACCAGGGACCAACCTGCCTGCCTGCAGCTAACTGTATACATATCTTTCGGCGTGCCTTTTTATAATTCGTTGGGTATGTTTCCACAGGCTTCAGCCCGTGGGGAGAGATGATCAAGTGAGGGGCGAAGTGCGGAGGAGGTCCTCGCTTTCGCGAAATGTCATTAAGTTAAGGGACGGGAGGTTCTGGCTTTCGCCAGAATGACAAGACA
>NZ_JBBJNI010000011.1:0-5388 GCF_037719425.1 Daejeonella sp.
AAAGGAAGCCTGGACTACTATATATAAATCAACGAAAATCCAATAACAGATGTTTTTACTACAGATTGATACTCTTACTCCCATTCAAGATACAGCGGCTGCCGCGGCCGCAGCTGTTCAAACCATGCCAACAGAACAAGAATTAAGATTTATTGACTTGTTATTTAAGGGTGGCTGGGTAATGATACCGCTAGGATTGCTTGCCTTCGTAGCTCTGGTAATTTTTGTGGAGCGCTACCTTACCATCAGAAAGGCTTCCAAAGATGAAATGAACCTGATGTCGCAGGTAAGACAGAACATACAATCAGCCCGGCTGGAGTCGGCTTTAGCGCTTTGCCGAAATAGTAATACTCCTCTTGGCCGAATGCTCGAAAAGGGCCTGGTCAGGATTGGACGCCCGATTAAAGATATAGAAGGCGCTATCGAAAATGTTGGTAAGCTAGAGGTGTCCAAGCTAGAGAAAAACATAGGGATACTGGGTATTATTGCTGGTATTGCACCGATGCTTGGTTTCGTAGGAACGATTGTGGGTGTAATTACCATCTTTCATGAAGTTTCCGTAAAGGGAATTATTGAAATTGGTACTATTTCTGGAGGTCTATATACAAAGATGATCACTTCAGCTACCGGGCTTATCATTGGTATTATAGCTTACGTGCTTTATCACATCCTTAATATTATGGTGGACAGGATAATCCTGAAAATGGAAACAGATGCAATCGAATTTATCGACTTGTTGGAGGAGCCAGGAAAATGAATTTCAAAAAAAGAAAACGCGGTACGGTAGAGGTACATACATCAGCATTGAACGATATCATGTTCTTTCTGATGCTGTTCTTCCTATTAGCATCCGCCGTAGCGAATCCTAACGTCGTAAAACTGTTCCTACCAAGATCAAGTTCAGGCCAGTCTATTCCTCAAAAAACAATCAATGTATCGATTACAAAAGATCTTGAATATTTTGTTGAGAAACAACCAGTCGCTTTGGCGGATCTTTATAAAAGCATTGAAGTTTACCAGCGCGCATCTCCCGATCTAACAATAATTTTGTACGCTGATCGTACTATTGCTATAGAGAATGTTGTAGAATTGACAGACATCGCGAACAAATTGAAAGTGAAGCTGGTATTAGCTACTGAGACAAAAAAATAATGCAATACCAAAGACAGGAAGAGAACAATTATCCTAAAGCCTTTGCTATATCAACAGGTATAATGGGGATTTTGTTGGCTATAAGCTTCCTTATTATCGCGAGTAAGGTCGAGCCTGAAGAGATAGGCACCGGCGGGATTATTGTTAATTACGGCACCTCTGTGATTGGTATGGGCGATGACTACATGAGTATAGAAGAACCTTCGACTGCGCCGGATGCAAATAACACTCCGCCGGATAAAGTTACTGAGAATCAGGATGTATCAAACCCGGTGTCTGAAGTGACGGATAAGTCGATAGTTACACAGGATGCTGAAGATGCCCCTGAGATTGCAACAAAAGAAAAGTCCACAGCCAAATCGCCTTCTGTAAGCTTACCGACCAAAGAGAACAAGCCAACTGTTAATCAAAATGCTCTCTATAAGGGTAAGAAAAACGACGGCAAGGGCGCCGGTGACGGAACAGGTGACGTTCCGGGAAATCAGGGAACTAAGGACGGTGATCCTTTATCACCGAATTATGGTGATGGTGGTTCAGGGTTCGGCGGTGTTGCGCTCTCATTGGCAAACAGAAGATTTACCAATCTTAATATTCCTAAAGATGATGGCCAAAAGTACGGCCGCGTCGCCGTTAGGATATTCGTGGACAAAAATGGCTTGGTCGTAAATGCTATCCCTGGTGTTAAAGGAACTACACTTTCCGATAAAGTTATATGGGAAAAATGTCGTGTCGCCGTAATGGGTGCCTCTCTAAATAAACTTGAATCGGCACCTGAAACTCAGATTGGCGTGGTTATGTTTAACTTCAAAGTAAAATAAGCCTCTCCCGCACGGGAAATTAACATGGCCGCAAGTAACTTTAATTCTTCACAGCCTTTCACCCCTTTCCAAACTTATCAGGATACACTCGCTTATTTATACGACCGGCTTCCCATGTTTACACGGATCGGTGCGGCAGCTTTAAAGGCAGACCTAACCAACACGATTGAGCTATGTAAGCGAATCGGGAATCCCCAAGATGATTTCAAAAGCATTCATATTGCAGGAACGAACGGTAAGGGGTCTACATCACATATGTTGGCAGCGATCTTACAGACCGCCGGATATAAAACAGGTTTATACACATCCCCGCATCTAAAGGATTTTCGCGAACGCATACGGCTCAACGGCTCAATGATGCCTGAAGATATTGTCGTTGATTTTGTGAACAGTCAGCGATCAAACATCGAGGAAATCGATCCATCTTTCTTTGAAGTCACCGTTGCTATGGCATTTCAGTATTTTGCGCAGCAAGAAGTTGATATAGCCGTCATAGAAGTCGGACTTGGAGGCAGGTTAGATTCCACGAACATTATTACACCTCTGGTCTCGGTTATTACAAATATTGGCTTTGACCATGTTAATATCCTTGGAGATACACTACCTAAAATCGCTTCGGAAAAAGCAGGAATAATTAAACCCGGAGTTCCTGTTGTCGTTGGAGAAAGACATCCGGAAACGATAGAGACATTCCTTAGCAAATCAAAAGAAACCCGATCTGAGTTAATCTTTGCCTGCGATGAATGGCTGATTAAGAAATCTAATAACCAGGTAAACAATGAACTTTTAGCCCTCAAGGTAGACAAAAAGGATACGAGTGAATCAGAGTCAATGGCTATCAGTTTAGACCTAACAGGATCATACCAGGTAAAGAACCTTGCGACGGTATTGAGCTCTGTCATTGAATTAAGAAAAGCCGGATTCAGTATCTCCGACGAGCATGTTAGAACAGCCCTAAGACAAGTAAAAGATCTTACCGGATTGCAAGGAAGATGGCAGGTTTTGAAACAAAAACCACTTGTCGTATGCGACACAGGGCATAATGAAGAAGGAATCCGGGAAGTTTTAAAAAATATTAACGATCAAGATTACCTTAAGCTTCATATAGTTATTGGGATGGTTAGCGACAAGAACATAAATAAAATTCTCGGGTTACTTCCCCAAAATGCTACCTATTATTTCTGCAGTCCGGATATCCCAAGAGCAAAACCTGCTCGGGAGTTAAGGGAAGAAGCTCAAGTATTCGGCTTAATTGGAAATAGTTACGAAAGTGTCGTTTCCGCGCTGAAAGCAGCTGAAACGGATGCTTTACAGAATGACCTCATTTTCGTAGGTGGAAGCACTTTTGTAGTGGCAGAAATCTTGTGATTCAGGGACGTTGGTGAAGATACCAAGATAAAATCGTGCGCATTTAACCTAGTTGGTGAGACACCAACAAGGCATCGTCATGGCGAGTTTCGTTGCTGGTGGATTTCGTTGCTGGTGGGTTTCGTTGTTGGTGTCCCACCAACAACGTTGCTGATTGTTGAAATATGCGGTGGTGTCTTCACCACCAAGTACGTTAAAAATCCTCCCTATAATCAACTAACCACCGATATCTCTTATCACTCTGCTCGTAAAAAGAACACGATGAATATTCATAAAGTTTAGAATCTTCAACAAGATTCCAATGCTTTTGCAACGGATTTGAATGAACATAATTCAGTGTTCGCACAAACATATCTTTATTAAGTATTTCAACAGGTAAGGACCCTCGTTGCCAAAACTGGTATTGACGGTCTGCCTTTCTGACAAGAAAATTATCTAAGATGTATTTTTTGGAACTCAATTCCTTTTTAAATTGATGGGCCGTAAATTTCAACAGGCTTGCATCCGGGAATTCTTTTCCGTTCATTTCAAGGTTTTTCCAGATCAGATGCATATGATTTGGCATGATCACAAAACCGTAAACCCGGATCTTATTTTTTAGGGTCAGAAACTCCAAACTTTGGGTGATGATATTCTTCATATGATCAGTTTTTAATATGGGAGTCCAGTTTAGAATTGTAGCTGTATAGAAATATAATTTGAGTAAATCCATTTTATTCTGAGGTAAAGTTGGTGAAGACACCAACTGGGTCAATCGCATTTTACACCTTGTTGGTGTGACACCAACAAGGAATTTCATAGAAAATGATGTTGAAGATGCCAGCGTAATGTCCCCATATAGGATCTTGTTGATGGGACATCAACATGGAATCACAGGCAATATGAAAACGTAGTTATTATACTTAAAATTAAGCAACTAAAAAGATAGGCAGATGGCTATGCTCTTATGAATTATCTATCGGCAACCAGTTATGGAATTTCTCTCATTTTATCATCAATTAGATAATTAACCTAATAGCTGAACCGATGATAAATTTCAATGAAAATTTATACAAGACCCAGTGGCTGGATCTTGTATTCCAAAACCGTAACAAAACTTATGGTGCTTATCAATTAAGGAAGCATAACAACGAGACAACGACAAAGGCATTCTTGTATGCTTGTATACTGTTCTCGTCGGCTATCATTCTGCCCTGGGTTTACGGGCAAATGGCGGGTAGTATGCCCGCCATCGAAGTCCCACAACTTTCTGACCCGGTAGAAGTAAGCTTGACGAAGATCCTCGACCCAAAGCCCGTTGCGCCGCCGGCCAAATTACCTCCCGCCAAGCAAATACCTCCTAAAAGTATTCAGTACACAGAAATGGTAGTAGCACCGGCAGATAAAGCTAATATCGAACCGCCAAGTCAGTTTGAAATTGCAAAATCTGTAGTAAGTACTGTAACAGCGGCCGGAGCTGATACTAAGGGTATTAATCCCGTTGAAATTCCAAATGGAGTTCCGGCAGGAACTGGAGTAACAGAAACTCCCTCAGAAACTGCCATATTTCCTATCCATGCAATTGAAAAATATCCGGAATTCCCTGGCGGACAAGAAGCTTTTATAAAATTCCTTCGGAAAAATCTCAGGTACCCCGGCATGGCCGCCGAAAACGGCATCCAGGGAAAGGTAATTCTAAGTTTTGTTATTGAAAGGAACGGTGATTTATCGCATATCAAGGTTGTCAGAGGGATTGGAAGTGGATGTGATGAAGAAGCAATGCGTGTTCTGTCGAAATCACCTCAATGGAAACCTGGGGTGCAAAATAAACAACCTGTAAGAGTAGCTTATAACCTGCCCATAAATTTCGCACTCTCTAACTGATAATTCATCAAATAAAAGGCCTGAACTATATAGCATAATTCAGGCTTTTATTTAGTTGTTGGTTGTTAGTTGTTAGTTGTTCGGCTACCGTACCTATGAGACTTATAAGTTTCGTAACTTAACGGACCTTTCCTTATAGCTTATAGCTTATAGCTTATAGCTTATAGCTTATAGCTTATAGCTTATA
>NZ_JBBJNI010000011.1:5488-14971 GCF_037719425.1 Daejeonella sp.
CTTATAGCTTATAGCTTATAGCTTATAGCTTATAGCTTATAGCTTATAGCTTATACTTATACCTTATATCCTTTCTCACTCGCTCTCCATAAATAATATATTGGTACCCCACTTATCATAATTCCCAATCCTACCCATACAAATTCCTGTTTGTAAAGGATCAGTAAAACACAAAATGCTGTGCCCATAATTATATATAAAGCAGGAAGGAACGGATATCCAAATGCTTTATAAGGACGTTCTGCATCAGGCATTTTAGAACGGAGTATATAAATACCCACGATTGTAAGGACATAAAACACCACCACGACAAAAGAGATCATGTCGAGTAGCTGGCCATATTTCCCGCTGAGACAAAGAATGGAAGCCATGATACATTGGATCCAAAGTCCGAATTCCGGTACTGCATACTTGTTTAGAGTCGCCGTTTTTTTAAAGAATAAGCCATCGTTCGCCATGGTGTGATAAACTCTTGCTCCTGCAAGTATAAGCCCGTTGTTGCAGCCAAAGGTCGAGACCATGATCATTAATGCTATGATGATGGTACCAGCATTACCGAATATCACACTTGCTGCTGCTACCGCAACGCGATCCTTATCTGCCGTGGCAATCTCTGTAAGAGGGAGAACAGCAACGTACACCATGTTGGCAAGAACATAAATAACTGTGACTATCAGGGTTCCCAGAAACAGGCTTAAGCCAATATTTCTTTGAGGATTTTTAACCTCTCCTGCAATGAAGGTAATATTATTCCAGGCATCGCTGCTGAAAATAGAACCTACCATGGCAGCCGCCACTGCACCAAGAGCTGCAGCCATTGTATATGATTGTACAGAGCCGTCGACATTAAGCTTTTGCATACTCCAGGCATTCGTCCAGTTCGCATCCCAAACATCAGGCTTGAGCATTATAAATCCGAAAATTATTAAGCCGAACAAGCTTATTAGTTTGGTCAGGGTGAAGGTGGTCTGTATCATCTTTCCGCCCTTCACCCCTTTTGTATTTATGTACGTCAGCAGCACAATGATCCCAATCGCCAGAATTTGAGCGGGAGAAATAGTGAGGGAGCCAATATTAAACAGCACCAGATCTTCATTAACACCGGGTATCAGATATGCAGTGAACTTGGAAAAGGCTACCCCAACGGCGGCTATAGTCCCGGTTTGAATGACAGCAAAAAAACTCCAGCCATATAGAAATCCAATGAGAGGATTGTATGCTTCCTTTAGATACACGTATTGGCCGCCGGCTTTGGGAAACATCGCGCTAAGCTCACCGTAGCTTACAGCGGCTATAAGAGTCATCAGGCCGGTAATAAGCCAAACTGCTATCAACCATCCCGCCGATCCTACATTTCTGGTTATATCAGCCGCTACAATAAAAATTCCCGATCCAATCATACTACCTGCGACGATCAATGTCGCATCAAGCAGTCCAAGCTCGCGTTTCATTTCTGTTGGCTCCAAAGTTTCCTTCATTTTCTAGTTTTGGTTTAGATATTTAAGAATAAACTTACATTAAAAAATTATCTCAAAATCAATAAAATTATCGAAATGCAATCTTTTGCTTTCCGGCTCTAAAAACACGCTTATTACGCAGAAATAAATAGATTACACAAGTGCCTCATTTCCAACACCTAATAGGGTCATTTGAAATAAATATCACTGAATATCACAACATTATGCTGCTGCTTGTTTGAATAATAGAATAAGCCTGCTATTTTTGCGGTCACGTTAAAAAAATAACCAATCTAAACAGAGATTTATACATGGAGTTTTTACAAGAAAATTTAATTTATTTAATACCGGTTTTTGGGGTTGTGGGGATCATCGTCATGGCTATCAAATCTGCCTGGGTAACCAAACAGGATGCCGGTGATGAAAATATGCAGCGCTTGTCAGGATACATTTCTGATGGTGCGATGGCATTTCTGAAAGCAGAATGGAGAGTCCTCGGATATTTTTCCGCTATAGCAGCAATTCTATTGGCCTACTCTGGTACTCTTGTTGAAACGTCAAGCTGGGTTATCGCTATCTCTTTTCTTATAGGTGCATTTACTTCTGCGCTGGCAGGTTATATCGGGATGAATATAGCTACCAAATCTAACGTTCGTACGACACAAGCCGCCAGAACAAGTTTATCAAAAGCATTACAAGTATCTTTTACTGGCGGAAGCGTAATGGGTATCGGTGTTGCCGGACTTGCAGTTCTTGGACTTGGAAGCTTGTTCATTGTTTTTTATCATATGTACGTTGTTAACGTAAATGGAGATATTAACGGTATTGAGATGGAGAAAGCGCTGGAAGTGCTTGCCGGGTTCTCATTAGGAGCTGAGTCAATTGCATTATTTGCTCGTGTTGGTGGTGGTATTTATACTAAAGCTGCTGACGTGGGTGCCGATCTTGTTGGAAAAGTTGAAGCAGGAATTCCTGAGGATGATGTGCGTAATCCGGCTACAATTGCCGATAACGTCGGTGATAACGTTGGTGATGTTGCAGGTATGGGAGCCGATCTTTTCGGATCATATGTAGCAACTATTCTGGCTACTATGATATTAGGCCGTGAAATTAAATCAATTGATAATTTCGGCGGTATTGCGCCAATCCTTTTACCCATGCTTATTGCAGGTATAGGACTTATTCTTTCGATTGTAGCTTGCTCTTTCGTTAAAATCAAAAAAGAGACTGACAGCGTTCAAAATGCATTGAACATGGGTAACTGGTCTTCTATTATTATGACAGCAATTGTTTCATTCTTTGCTGTTAGATGGATGCTTCCGGAAGAAATGATGATCCGTGGTTTTGAATTCTCTAAAATGGATGTTTTCTATGCTATAGTGGTTGGACTTGTAGTTGGAACATTAATGAGCATTATCACGGAATATTACACCGCTATGGGTAAACGTCCGGTCATGAGTATTATTCGCCAATCCTCAACGGGACATGCGACCAATATTATCTCCGGTTTATCTGTCGGTATGGAATCAACAGTATTACCGATCCTGGTACTTGCCGGAGGTATTTATGGATCGTTCTACTTTGCCGGCTTCTACGGTGTTGCAATTGCTGCTGCCGGTATGATGGCAACAACTGCAATGCAATTGTCAATCGACGCATTCGGACCAATAGCGGATAACGCAGGGGGAATTGCTGAAATGAGCGGCTTGCCTCCTGAAGTAAGGGATCGGACAGATAACTTAGATGCAGTAGGTAACACCACCGCAGCAACTGGAAAAGGTTTCGCCATCGCTTCAGCTGCGTTGACCTCTCTCGCCTTATTCGCTGCTTTCGTAGGAGTCGCTGACATTAATGCTATTGATATTTATAAAGCTGATGTTCTTGCCGGTTTATTCGTAGGAGGTATGATTCCATTTATATTCTCGGCTCTTTGTATCTCGGCTGTAGGCCGCGCTGCGATGGACATGGTAAATGAGGTTCGCCGCCAGTTCCGCGAAATTCCAGGCATCATGGAATATAAAGCCACACCAGAATATGACAAATGCGTTGCAATTTCTACAGAAGCGTCTATACGTGAAATGATGCTTCCAGGTGCAATAGCTCTTATTGTTCCAATTATCATCGGTTTCGCGTTTGGTGCTGAAGTACTGGGTGGTTTATTAGCTGGTGTAACTGTTTCTGGTGTGCTGATGGGTATGTTCCAGTCAAATGCGGGTGGTGCATGGGATAACGCTAAGAAATCATTTGAAAAAGGCGTCGAAATTGACGGTGAAATGTATTATAAGAAATCAGAACCTCATAAAGCTTCTGTAACCGGAGATACCGTAGGAGACCCGTTTAAAGATACTTCAGGTCCGTCGATGAACATCCTAATCAAATTAATGTCGATAGTTTCCCTGATCATTGCCCCTCACCTTTCTTCCGACACCTCACATATTGATGGCCAGATGGAAGTAAAGAGAGATATTAAAACTATAGCCGTTGATTCAGCGGGTAACACGACCATTGATACGATCACCAACAAAATTGATACTATCGCGCCATAGTTCAGAAAGCTTATAAATTGACAAAGGGACTCCTTCGGAACATCCCTTTTTTTTATGTCCAAAAAAGGCATTCAAGCTATTGTTAAGAGATATTTTGACGTAATTACAGGCAGGCTATTTTCAGCAAACAAATGCTCAACAGCGTTTCATTTTTCAAATAAAATTAATTACGTTTGAGATCAGTTAAATGATAAATCCTTTATAAAACATTACTAAACCAATTGTATGTTCCACAAAAAATCTATCGAGCAGTTAATGCTCGAATCAGCTCAAACGGGTGAGGGTACTTTAAAGCGTTCATTAAGCAGCTTTAATCTTGTCGCACTCGGCATTGGGGCTATAATAGGCGCTGGTCTATTTTCATTAACCGGCATAGCTGCTGCTGAAAATGCAGGACCGGCGGTGACTATCTCATTTGCTCTTGCAGCTTTTGCTTGTGCGTTCGCGGGATTGTGTTATGCAGAATTTGCTTCTATGATTCCAGTGGCGGGAAGCGCTTATACTTATTCTTATGCCACCATGGGTGAGTTCATGGCGTGGATAATTGGATGGGACCTTGTTCTTGAATATGCCCTGGGTGCGGCCACCGTTGCTGTTAGCTGGTCCAGGTACCTTTTGGAGCTTCTCAACAAGTACAATATCGATCTCCCGCACCAATTCATTGTATCTCCATGGGAAACCATGAAGCTCGGCGATGGAACCGTTATTGAAAACGGATTAATCAACCTTCCTGCAATTTTCATTGTATGCGTACTTTCCCTTGTCCTTATTCGTGGTACGCAGGGATCTGCAAGCATGAATAACTTCCTTGTAGTACTAAAAGTTACTGTTGTTATAGTATTCATCGTTTTAGGCTGGAGCCACATCAATCCGGATAATTATGTTCCATATATCCCAGAAAATACTGGCAAATTCGAAAATTTCGGCTGGAGTGGGATCTCTACTGGTGCGGCGGTAGTATTCTTCGCTTTTATAGGATTTGATGCTGTTTCAACCGCAGCTCAGGAAGCTAAAAATCCACAGAAAGGAATGCCAATAGGAATTTTAGGATCCCTCGTAGTTTGTACTATACTTTATGTGTTATTTGCTCATGTAATGACTGGACTAGTTAATTACAAAGATTTCGCAGGCGATGCAAAGCCTGCTGCAACTGCCTTTGCGATGACCGGTTATAGCTTTCTACAGGATGCCCTGATCATTGCGATACTAGCTGGTTATACCTCAGTAATTCTGGTCATGTTAATGGGTCAATCACGGGTATTCTATACAATGGCCAAAGATGGTCTCTTACCTAAATTCTTTGCCGCAGTTCATCCGGAATACCGTACTCCATGGAAAACCAACTTATTCTTCCTTGTATTTGTAAGTCTTTTTGCAGGATTAGTTCCCGTATCTGATCTCGGCCATATGGTTAGTATAGGCACTTTATTTGCGTTCGTACTGGTTTGTATCGGCATATTAGTTCTGCGCAAGTCACTTCCTGATGCCGTTCGACCGTTCAGAACACCTCTTGTTCCATTTGTTCCAATTATGGGTGTTTTGGTTTGTCTTTACCTGATGTACTCATTACCGGCTGAAAGCTGGGTCCGTTTGTTTATCTGGATGGCTTTAGGAGTTGTTGTGTATTTCAGCTACGGTAAAAAATACAGTAAGATACGTGAGCTAAGAGATGGCAAGATTATAGAGAAAGATAGATAGTACCAAAATTATCTTATTATAAAAAGGTTCCGGAGCATTCCGGAACCTTTTTGTTTTTCGAGAGTTATTTACAGATGAAACATCCCATCCAAAATGGAAAACTTTGATTTAAATTATAATCAGATCCTTTCAGTAACGATGATCCTCTTTGCGATCATTGACATTCTAGGATCAATCCCTATAGTAATATCACTGCGCAACAAGGCTGGCCATATACAATCCGGAAAGGCGTCCATCGTTGCATCAGTGCTGATGATATTATTTCTTTTCGTTGGTGAAGAAATGTTAAGTATCATAGGGCTGGATGTTTCCTCGTTCGCAATAGCGGGTTCAATAGTCATCTTCATTATTGCGATGGAAATGATCTTAGGAATTAATTTATTTAAAGAGGAAGTTTCGTCAAGCGTTTCTATAGTTCCCCTTGCTTTTCCTTTAATAGCCGGATCTGGTACCTTAACTACACTTTTGTCGCTAAAGTCAGAGTACGCTACCCAAAACATCATTATAGGCATAATATTGAATATGCTGTTTGTATACATTGTACTGAAGAACACAATCTGGCTCGAGAAGATCCTGGGAAAAACGGGCTTGACAATTCTAAGAAAGGCTTTTGGGATAATTTTGCTGGCTATTGCTGTCAAGCTTTTCCGTCACAACACTGGTTTGTAACGAAATTAATCATAAAGGGCTTGGTTTTATTAGCCTTGCAGCATACATAGTGTCTGCTTTATGCTCATAGCCCTTGAATATCTCCTGACTTTCCAGCAGAAAACCATGCTCGGCAACAAGGTACTGAACAACCTCTTCGTTCTCTTCTTTGAAGACTGAACAGGTAATGTAGATTAAAGGCTTTCCAGGTTTTAAATACTTGACAACATTTGAAGTTATGGCTTTCTGAAGATTTTGGAAGCCCTGGATCTTGTGGTCAAGAAACTGGCTGATCATTTCCGGAGTCCTCCCCCATGTTCCGGAACCGCTGCACGGCGCATCGAGAATGATTCCGTCAAACTCATAATGATGAAGGACGAAATCAGGATTCTGTGTCAGATCGAGTACTTTCTTTTGATAGGTACGGAGGCCCGCATTGATAAAACGTTCGTCAAGATTATCAAGCACGCTTTCGCGGATATCGGAAACAACGAGCTTAATATCAGGTTGCTCTGAAAACAATAATAATGACTTGCCCCCTGATGCCGCACATGCATCCCACCAGTGCTCAAATCGGCTTGGCTTGAAATATTTGAGTGTTTGCTGGGATGAAAGGTCCTGAATCTCGTAAGGTTTTGTGGGGAACTCTGCGTCCGGGAAAATGTTATTTAAGTTCGTTCCATTCGGCAAAGCAAGCGTGTACTTTTCAATTTGTCTGAATGGTATTGCGGTTTCAGCGATAGCCGTTATGACTATATCCTCTTTATTTGGGTGTACCCTGATATAGAGGTCAGGCTGAACAAAAAAGGATTTGAAAAATGCAGTTTGATCGATGCCCTGGGAAATGTGTCCGAAGGGAAATACATCGCCAAGCTTAAAACCATTTTCTCCAGTCAAATAAGCTATTTTCTTATCCAGCGATAGATAGATCTTCTCGTTAAGATCTGGCCGGAAATGCTGTAGGAACGGATTATCTACGGACGTGCAGAGAAATTCAGCAAAAAATAGCCTCTCTTCTATTGGCTTACCTGCAAAAGATTTTCCTAGTCTGTAATAATTGTATAAGAGTCTGGATGCAGAACGGCGGTCGTTAGACCCCATTTGCTTATTCTTCCTAAAGAATTCTGGCAAAAACTTTCCAAGTGGGCGATCCTCCGGGTAGCTTTCTAAAACACGCAAAAAAGTCCTGAGCTGCTGTTCTGACCTCATCGTATCGGTTGTAATTCGAGGCCCCGATAGGTAAGCAACATCAGTTCCGTATTACTGTAACCGGATAATGGATCTTTTGAGAAGCGGAAATCATTGTGAAGGCCTTTATAGGTTTCTGTTGTCAGATGCCGGAAGTAATCTTTACCATGTTTTTCAAGCAATCCTCCTAAATAATATCCAATATCGAAACCTTTAAACGAGAATTCGGAAGGCTCGAAGCCATATTCATCCCTATACCTGGCTACGAAATGTTTAACATTCCCAGCTTTATAATCAATGAAGTAAGATGAGCTCAACTTGGTTTTGAGAGCCTGCATTTTTGAACCGTCCAAAAACGTTGCTTTAGTCCAATTGGGATGGCCAAAAAGCTCAACTTTGTACTTTTCAGTCGTCAACTTATACAACTTGTCGATTGTTGGTATTAAAAATGCTCTTTCGGATGATGAAAGGATTATCAAATTATTCCGTGAGGTGCTTAAATAGCTTTGCAATCCTATCGCATTTGAGCGCTCGATGATCTTAAACCTGCCTTTCGAAAGCTCATTAATGTATTTCCTTAAGGGAGCTGAAAACTTTTCATCGTCGTTCTTTTTAGTATTTACAAGGACTATGTTTACCTGCTCCGGCTTATAGTTACGATTAATGTAATCGGCAATCTTCCACCCATGCTGATCAACATTGTTGTTAACGGTAACCAGATTTGGATTTCTAAATTGACCTGGCATTGATGCAGCCAGAGGGGAAACAAGAAGTTTAGAGGCGTCCCTGGCGAAAAATTCGGAAAAAGTGCTTAACGCATCAGGAAATACAGGCCCTATAATAATGTCATTTTCCTTTACAGACGCCGCGGTTGCCAGATTAACAACACGTGTTTCCTGATCCTGAGTGTCGAATACCTGAAGTTTATAGTTGTGTCCACCATTTGAAAGTGAATCAAGAGCGAGTTTAAATCCCTGATAGAAATCTACAGCCATATCGGCTTTACCAATCTCCTTTGCCCCGGCAGTTTTTAAGTTGATCGTATTAAGTTCAAACGGTAGCAAAAGTACCATAGAATGATCGATGTCCTTTTTGACAGGACGAATTTCATCAGTCTTTTGTTTTACCGGTGGAACCTTGACACCTTCTGTTTTAACAGTGGTTATCTTCTTCGAACATGCCGAAAAGAGTATGATCAAGCATAAAATAAGTAAATACCTATTCCCACTCAATCGTGGCAGGCGGCTTGGAACTGATATCATACACTACCCTGTTAATTCCTTTTACATTATTAATTATTTCATTCGAGATCTTGGCCAGAAGCTCATAAGGCAGGTGGCTCCAGTCGGCAGTCATCCCATCGACCGAACTTACAGCTCTTAAACAAATAACATGCTCATAAGTTCTCTCGTCTCCCATAACTCCTACAGATTGTACAGGTAAGAATATTGCGCCCGCCTGCCAAACCTTATCATACCACCCAGAAGTCTTAAGATTGTTAATATAAATCGCGTCGGCTTCCTGAAGAATTGCAACTTTCTCAGGGGTTATATCATCCAGAATTCTGATAGCAAGTCCGGGTCCCGGGAAAGGATGCCGGCCCAATAGTGCTGGATCCATACCTAAGGCTTTTCCGACCCTTCTTACTTCATCCTTAAATAGTGTATTCAAAGGCTCCACCACTTTTAATTTCATGAAGTCAGGAAGCCCACCGACGTTGTGATGTGATTTGATAGTAGCGGAAGGTCCCTTTACAGAAACCGATTCTATTACATCGGGATAGATTGTTCCCTGACCAAGCCATTTAACATCCTGAACTTCATGCGCAGCATCGTCGAAGACTTCAATAAATACTCTGCCGATAGCCTTTCTTTTTAATTCCGGATCTTTTAACCCTGCTAGCTGGCTTAGAAATCTGTCCCCGGCATCTACGCCGCGAACATTCA
>NZ_JBBJNI010000011.1:14981-42617 GCF_037719425.1 Daejeonella sp.
CTGCTCGAATTCTCCCTTGCGAAGCAAACCGTTATCGACAAATATACAATGCAAATTAGTTCCTATCGCCTGATGCAAGAGTACTGCAGCAACCGACGAATCCACTCCTCCTGACAATCCTAATATAACCTTATCATTCCCCAATCGTTCTTTTAATGCCGCAACAGTAGTGTCTATAAAGGCATCCGGAGTCCAGTCCTGGCTGCAATTACATATGTCTACAAGGAAGTTCTCCAGAAGCTGCTTACCATCAGTACTATGCGTTACTTCAGGATGAAACTGGATACCATAAACCTGAGTGTCTTTAATATGGAATGCCGCTACCTTTACAGAATCAGTGCTGGCAATGATCTCGAAATTTTCGGGAATAGAAGCTATCGTGTCTGCATGTGACATCCACGTTTGGCTCCCTAAATTTATATTCTTGAAAAGGGGGTGAGTGTGATCGATAAACTCAAGGTTTGCACGGCCATATTCACGTGTTGATGATGGCTTTACTTCCCCACCTGACTTTTGCGCTATATATTGTGCACCATAGCAAACGCCCAAAACAGGGTAACTTACCTGGAGCTTTACAATGTCAACTTGCGGTGCATCTTCCTGACGGACCGAATAAGGACTCCCCGACAGGATTACTCCCTTTACCGTGCTATCGAACTCAGGAAGGTTGTTAAATGGATGTATCTCGCAATATACGTTTAGCTCTCTGACTCTCCGGGCAATAAGTTGAGTGTATTGCGACCCGAAGTCAAGAATGATGATCTTTTCTTGCATGGGCAAAGATAACTTTTTGCACGAGATGCGGGAAGCGATAAACGAGAAATACCCGAGAATACATTCAGGTTTTAAATTCCGATTTAATTCTCACATCTCGCATCTCGTTACTCGCTTCTCGTAGCATCTCCCTATATTTGATCAGGAAAAAATTGAATGAAGACTATATGTTTTAATGCAGTTCTGGAACCATTGGATGAGAAGATGGTCCATCATCTTATAGTCGTTCCTGAGGAGATCGCAGTACAGTTCACAGAGGGGAAGGGTGCTCCGCGGATCCTTTGTTCTATTGAAGGAAGCGCCGAATTCCCTTGTGCCTTGAACCCCCGGCATGGCAGACACGTCATTATTGCAAGCAAACAGCTGATCAAAAAGAATAAGCTTGCGATTGATATACCGTTCAATGTATCTATCCGCGTTGATCCGCATAACGGACTCGGTTTGCCTGAAGAGCTTTCTGAAGTTCTGGATCAGGACCCTGTAGCTTTAAGAGCCTATGATGCATTAAATGATGGACATAAACGCGGTTTAATTTATTATATCAATCAGGCAAAGTCTATAGACAGCCGGATCAAGCGATCGCTTGAGATCATGGAGAAAATGAAAGAGCGGGGAAACTGGTCTTAAGAGCGGAGAATTGAAAGTTGAGAGCCTGCCTGCCGTCAGGCAGGTTCAAAGTGTCTTTCTAACGGATCGAACAACCTAACCACCATCTGGAAACTATTTGTAGCTTTTTGGTCGCATATTTGCATAACCTATTGTATGAGATTCCTATTCTTTTGTTTATTCGTTGTAATAACAATATCAAGTTGTAATTCTGACGCGCAGAAGCATTATATACCCAAAGATTCCAGGACTAGTGACTCTTCAATTGTACACAATATCCCAGATTCTGCCGATAGTAAGGAAGCAGATTTGCCCAGCGAAGTACCCCCATGGAATTATGCTAAATCGCTTGACGTTCAATACATAAACCCAGGAAGGACTAAACCGGATGAACTTGTAAATTTTGCTGAAACCCTTATTGGCATCCCTTACTTGTACGGTTCGATTGACCCAAACAAGGGATTTGATTGTTCCGGGTTTATTTCCCACGTTTTCAATCACTTCAAAATTGCTGTACCACGGTCTTCGGTACAGTTTACCTCGGTTGAGCGTGAGATTAGCCTAAATCAGGCAAAAAGAGGAGATATAATACTATTCACTGGAACGGATAGCACTAAACGGGTAGTCGGACATATGGGGATTGTAACCTCCGCTGAAAATGGTCTTGAATTTATTCACTCCACATCCGGAAAGGCATATGGGGTAACTAAAACCCCATTTAACAAATACTACCAGGGTAGATTTGTGAAGACTATCAGGATATTTAATAATTAGATAATCCCGTGTAGTGCTCGTCCGGCTTTCCCCAGATCATCTACCTTTTTTTCGACTTTAGCATCCTTTACGAGTAGTGGTGCATGATGTGGTTTGATCCGCGCATCAATAATCATCGGCCCCCTACATCCCCAGTGCTTATTTTCCGTAAAAGAATTAATACCATGGATGTCATGAGCTGGATTACTGCGAGTGAAGGTAACCCAAACAAAGTTATTAATGGTTTCAGCCGTGAAGCCAGAATCATCACATAGGACAATTAACGGGAGGCTGTCAAGAGTTTTGAATCCAACGGAACTGCTCAGACTATCAATTTGCCTTGCTGTTTCTTCCGGGTTTGAATATGCAGGTGCATCAACCGCTAAAATACCCGGCATCACAAGTTTATATTTATCAAACGGCCGAGGTATGGAAAAAGTCGCCGGCAATTCACTCCAAAGCTCACGTCTTTTATCGCCTGCAGCCGCAATAGCGATCTTGGATCCGGAATTAATATCTGTTCCGCTGTAATCAAGCGTATCAATCGTTGTTTTAGTGTAGAAGTGAAGATCACGGGTAAGATCGACCCGTTCGAGCATATGCTGCAGAAAGCCCGGGATGTCGTTTGTACTCAGCGAAGGATTGTCTCCCTTATTACTTATAAAAAGAAACTTGGCAAGGCTTAACTGGCTTTTACCAAGGATGTGATTAGCAATGGTAAGTATCTCCTGAGGCTTCTTCTCAGTAAGGTATGGCGTGTACCTTTCGCTGCCTATTGCAAACAGCAAAGGGTGCACTCCTGCCGCATCTACGGCATTTACTTCGTGAAGTCCGGGTATTTCTTTAGGAATCGCTGATCCCGTAATATCGTGAATAAGGGCTCCAAAACTCGTATCTTCCTGAGGCGGCCGGCCGACAACAGTGAAAGACCAGATCGGATCTTTTCTGTGATAAACATTCCTCACCTTCATTAAGGGGAATGGATGTTTTAAGCTATAATAACCCAAATGATCTCCGAAAGGGCCTTCATCTTTATTCTCGCCTGGCTCAACTGTGCCTGTGATCACAAAGTCCGCATCGGAAGAGATACAAAAGCCTTCATCATCGTAAAAGTATCTGAATCGTCTGTTGCCCAGAGCTCCGGCAAAGGTCATTTCAGAAAGACCTTCGGGAAGAGGCATTACAGCAGCAAGCGGGTGCGAGGGCGGCCCTCCGATGAAAATGCTTACTTTCAAAGGTTGCCCTTTTGCGTTGGCTTTAGTCTGATGCACACCAATCCCACGATGAAGCTGGTAATGTAACCCGATCTCCTCATTCTTTATGTAGTCATTTCCTCCCAGCTGGATCCTGTACATTCCAAGATTTGCATTCATAATGCCGGGATGGTCGATATCTTCAGTATACACTTGCGGCATTGTAACGAATGGTCCTCCGTCCATTGGCCAGTTTGTGATTTGAGGCAGGTCGCTGATCTGACCTTTTCCGAATTTTATAGGTGACATGAAACCTGTCTGCCAGGGAAGTGCAGATAAAGCAGTAAGTCCCACGCCGGCGTACTTCAGAGGGCTCCTAAAAGCTTTCATTGGATCAGACTTCAGATCAACAAGAGTTTTAATCTTGTCAAGCGTATCTCTGAACATAAACCTGGAACGGTCGAGAGTTCCAAAGAGATTGGAAACTGCCGGAAATTTACTTCCCTTCAGATTCTCAAATAATAATGCAGGGCCTTGGTTCTCATATACCCGTAAATGAATGGCAGCAGCCTCCAGATGCGGGTCAACCTCATCCTTGATCCGGATCAGGTGTCCATTTTTTTCAAGATCTGAAACGCAATCGGCAAGACTTTTATATCCCATGAATTAGTACGAAAAAGAAGGGCAATTTAAGAAAATGGGCTGAAATTATGTAACTGAATTGGAGGCCAGAGGATTGAAATCGGAGGTCAGCCTGGTTTTCGCCACCCGACTTTAGACTTTTGTTTCGGACTTCCGAATTCAGACTTCCGACCTCAGACTTCCGATGTCAAATTTTCTGCATTCCACTCCGAACTTATTCAAAAAATCTACGCCCTCATCAGATGGCAAACCCTTATATTCCGCATAAGAAGCTTTATACAAGACTTTCTTAATTCCTGATGAATAGATTATCCGGGCACATGCCAGGCAGGGCGATAATGTAAGATAAAGAGTTGAGCCCTCGAGTGTAGCACCGTTCTTGACGGCATATAATATGGCGTTTTCCTCTGCATGCAGAGCAAGCGAACAACTATTCTTAGAATCACGGGGGCACCCGGTTTCCGGCCATTCCTCATCGCAGTTATGCGTTCCGGCTGGCGGCCCGTTATAACCGATTGAAATTATTCGGGTATCCTTAGTTAAAACAGCACCGACCTGGGCTTTCACGCAATGTGAGCGTGCGGCCAGGTCGGTGGCAAGTTTCATGAAGATCAGTTCAAAGCTTGGCTTCTCTAACATTAATGTGCCGCTTCTGTGTCCAGCTTACTTACGTCGATACCTTGTTTCTTTAGCTCTGAGCTTACTTTTATTGCAAAATACACGATGTATGCAAAGCAGATCACCGGGACTATGTAAGAAATGTGAATCCCGCTTTCATCTGCAAGAAGTCCCTGAACCGGTGGTATGATTGCTCCTCCAAGGATCATCATGATCAGGAATGCAGAACCCTGGCTTGTATATTTACCCAAGCCGGCTATAGACAAAGCAAAAATACACGGCCACATGATAGAGCAGAATAAGCCACCACTAAGGAAAGCATAAATTGCTATTTGACCAGTAGTCATTAAGCCTATCACCATTGCGATTGCTCCTAAAACACCAAAGGTTAAAAGCGTTTTGGCAGGTTTCTCCTGGCTGTAAAAGAATCCGGCAATAAGAATAACGACACATACCGCATAAACATAGAATTGGCTCACGTCAGTACCATTCCAGTCATTTGCGAATAATATAATTCCGAAGGCAACAAATGGTACAACTATCGTAAGGATTTTCTTTGTACTTTTTGCAAGATTAAACGCACTAACTGCGCCGGTCCAGCGACCGATCATCATACTCCCCCAGTACAGGGAAATGAATGGTGCGATGGTCGCGTCGTTATAGCCGCCAAATTCTGGCAATTTCAAAAGTGTTCCCATATTACCCTGTATTGTCACTTCGACTCCTACATAGGTGAATATGGCCATCATTCCTAGTATCAACTGCGGATAACCCATTGCGCCCCATCCTGATTTGTCTTTCGACGCCGCTCCCAGGGTTAAAAATAAGGCTAGTACAATGATGATTAAGGCTGCATATACAAAATATGATAAACTTAAACCTGTTAATTCAGAGAGGGGAATTCCTGCGAGTACCAGGACGAAAGCAACAAAGATAACACCCAGAGGCACATTGGTTTTATCGCTTGATTCAATCTTCTCATCACTCGTTACCTTTGGGAGTTTTGACACGGCGAAGAAAGCTGCAACGGCAAGAAACAGCCCAGCCAGTACATAATATAAGGTATTGATTGATGTAATTTCTACGACTTTAGGTGTCACAGCATGGGCACTTCCGAACAAGATGATACTTACCGCAATCGGCCCCAGTATACTTCCGAAGTTATTCACCCCACCAGCCAGATTCAGACGATCGGCACCGGTTACAGGGCTGCCCAGAGCTATCACGAAGGGATTGGCAGCAGTTTGCTGAAGAGAAAAGCCTATGGCGACAAAGAAAAATGCTGTTAGAATAAAGGGAAAGGAGCCGGAATTAACTGCTGGGATCATTAGCAGTGCACCAGCAGCGGAAATAACAAGGCCGATCACAATGGCATTCTTATACCCCAGCTTATTAATGATATCTACCTTAGTAATCTTTGATGCATAGAATAAAATTAACGATCCGATAAAATAACCACCATAAAACGTATACTCAATTAGTTGTGATTCAAATTGTGTAAGGCTAAAGTGCGTTTTACAAAAGGGAATGAAAATACCGTTGCTGGCAGCCAGGAACCCCCAGAAGAAAAACACCGTTATTATCGTGTATAGTGCGGATCCATAATTTTGTTGTGAGCTTTTCTCCATCATTTAAAGATTAGGTTTTTTAAAATGTAACCCTAACATAAATTAATTTTCTGATATCTGAATGAATTTTTTTGAGAGCTTTTAGGTGTATGTCAATCGTTTGGACTGGAAGTTGATTATGAGTTTGCATCGGCGTAATAGTAAACCAGTGATAGTGAATACCATAAGGTTCTTAAATAATTAAGGTAGCATCCCAAATGGTGTGTCCTGCCTGAAACCTAAACCTTTTTTCCATTGTTATTAGGCAGAGTATTCGCATATTCGCAAAATTGGATTTTAATAATTCGGAATGATCGAATCAATTATATCAGGAATTGGATTAGGATTTGTGCTGTCATTTTTAACCGGTCCTGTTTTTTTTTCTCTGATTAAGACAAGTATTGAAAAGGGGTTTTACGCAGGTGTTTCTCTTGCAGCCGGAGTCGTTGTAAGCGATATTTTCTATGTAGCCCTTACCCTTTACGGAAGTTCATTTCTGGCCCTGGAAAACACTTACAGGGTCCAGATCGGGGTAGCGGGAAGCTCGATTTTATTCGCTATCGGAATTTATTACCTTTTCAAAAAAGTTAAGGTAAACTATGAGAAAACCACTTCTAAACGCCACAACACCGGTTATTTTCTTAAGGGTTTTCTCATGTGCATCTTCAATCCGGCCATATTGCTTTACTGGCTAAGTGTTACAAGCAGTGTAATTTCCATTTCAGGAGAGATCGATGCCGCGGAAGTGGTGCCCTTCTTTGGTTCTATCCTACTTACTCAATTCAGCGTAGATGTCGTCAAGGCTTACTATGCTAATAAGCTCCGGTACAAAATAAAAGAAAAGACAATCTCCAACCTGAACAGGATTGCCGGGGTACTTATTTTGATTTTCGCTGCTAGATTGTTGTATAACCTTTTAACCGGGCACTCTTTAATATAGTTGAGAGTTGAAAGTGGAAAGTTGAGAGTGCAATAAAACGGCAGGTGAGAATTATGCACCTGACTAGCAAATCACTGTTATTGCAACTTATGGACTTAGAAACTTTTTAGCCTGTTTAATCACCTGATCCCTGCTGTACTCTCCAAAATAAGCATAGTATTCTCCATTAGGCTTTATAATAACAAAGCTCCTGCAGGGATATTTATATTTAAAGAAAGTCTTTTCAACCAGCAAATTCGCATCAGGATACCAGTTGATGAGGCCATAGTGATCCCGCAATCCGTCCTTTGTAGCATACATATGGTATTCGGATGTCTGTCCGAGTCGCTTTATTTGGCTCTTGTACTCGGATATTGCGACTTTCATAGCGGGTAAGCTCGCTCCGGTACCATGAGAGCAGTTGCCATATCCCTGATGGTAATTAATAATGATCATTTCTGATCGGTTGATTTCACTCCCAATGGCGTCCTGAAGATTGGATAGAATTGTGTTACGTATTTCCTGGCTTAGGATACCTGTTTTTGTACGAAAAACCAAGCGGGTCTCAGTTACTTTTCCTTTCTGAAAGCTTAGTCCAAGCTTATTGATGTTCAATCGTTGCCTTTCAAATTGCTCTTTCGTTATTCTACGGCCATTCTCATCAAAAAAATGTATTTCCTGTGCAAATGAAAATACCGAAGAAAGAAGCAAAATAAATACAAGAAAGAGTTTGTTCATAATGGGAGATGCATAACTTAAAGATACCAATTGTTACATTTTAACCGTTAATAAGCCCGCTGATTTTTCCCTTCCATCCAGTTCATAAATGCTTTATTTACAACCTTATTACCTCCGGGGGTTGGGTAATTTCCTGAGAAATACCAGTCGCCCAGGTGGCCAGGGATGGCTTTATGGAGATTATCGAGTGTTTGATAAATCACCTGCACCTCTGTTTGAATTTCCTTAGGCGTGATTATTTTGGCTATTCTGTCTGAGATCTGCTGATCGGCGAACTGATTATATATCTGCTGAACATAATTTTTAACCTGCTTATTACCCAGTTTCTGAGATTCCAGGCAATTATTGTAGACTTCGTCAATAACGCTTTCTTTCCCGGTTTCCCTCAACAGAGATATAGCAGCTTCGAAAGCGACAAACTCACCCATTCGAGACATGTCGATTCCATAGCAGTCCGGATAGCGGATCTGCGGCGCTGAAGAAACAACAATAACTTTCTTCGGACCAAGACGATCAAGGATCTTTAGGATGCTTTGCTTCAACGTAGTTCCCCGTACTATTGAATCATCCAGAACTACAAGGTTATCTGTGCCTCTTTTAATCAGGCCGTAAGTCGTATCGTATACATGAGCAACCATATCGCCCCGATCTGCATCCTGAGTAATGAAAGTTCTGAGTTTGACATCTTTAATTGCAATCTTCTCAACTCTAGGGGCAATGTTCAGGACCTCTTCTAACTCCTTATCAGAAATACGATCCGCACGGTTAAGAAGTGTGTCGCGCTGGTATTGCTTGACATATTTATGTACGCCCTCAACCATCCCATAAAAAGCAACTTCTGCCGTGTTAGGAATGAATGAAAATACGGTGTTTTTCAGATCATGGTCGATCGCACCCAGGATCTGTGGGCAAAGTAAACGACCCAGTTGCTTTCTCTCACGATAAACCGAGGCATCACTGCCTCTGGAGAAATAAATTCGTTCAAAAGAACACGATTTTTGAACTTCAGGCTCGCGAAACTGCTCCTCTGTAACCGTCCCGTTCTTTTTAACGATCAGTGCGTGTCCGGGCTTTATTTCCTTTACTGATTCAAGGGGCACATTAAAAGCAGTCTGGATCGCCGGGCGTTCCGATGTAACAATAACTACCTCATCATCATGATAATAAAATGCAGGCCTGATACCAGCAGGATCACGCATTACAAAAGCATCTCCATGACCCAAAATGCCGCTGATGGTGTAACCGCCATCCCATGTTTTGGCTGATCGTTTAAGAATCGAAGCGACGTCAATATGCTCAGCTATCTGATGGCTGATCGATTCGTTGGAGAAGCCATCTGCTTTATATTTATCAAAAAGCTCCTGGTTTTCCGTATCCAAAAAATGCCCGATCTTTTCAAGGACCGTCACCGTATCTGTTCTTTCTTTGGGATGCTGTCCAAGCTCAAAAAGCTGCTCGAGAAGCTCATCCACATTGGTCATGTTGAAATTACCGCTGATGACCAGGTTACGTGTCATCCAGTTATTCTGGCGAAGAAAAGGGTGACAGCTTTCAATACTGTTTTTGCCGTGGGTTCCATAACGTAGATGACCCATAAGGACTTCACCGGTAAAGCTTATATTCTCCTTTAACCATTCTGTATCCTTCAGCAGTTCGGGGCTGTTTTTTTGAACATCAGCAAACTTATTCTGAACATACTCAAATATCTCAGCAACTGCATTTGCGCCCATTGACCTGTGCCTGCTGATATATCTTTTCCCCGGCTGAACATCTAACTTTATTGTAGCAATACCTGCACCATCCTGCCCCCGGTTATGCTGTTTTTCCATCAAAAGATACAGCTTATTCAGGCCGTAAAGCGCTGTACCGTATTTTTGCTGATAATAAGATAGGGGTTTTAATAGGCGGATAAGTGCGATGCCGCACTCATGTTTGATCTGCTCGCTCATACGTGGTTGTGAGTATGCAAAAGTAGATATTTAATCCCTAAGAAGCCAATGAATTTTGTCCGAATATCGGTTAAAAATAGCGCACCTTAACAACTTGACAATGTGATTATTAACCTATTCTAAATCTAATTACAAATATCTCAGAATAGCAGAAGGGAAAAGAATAAAAAAGAGAAGAAGGAAAACAAGGAACAGGCTAATGTAGGTTTTTGGTGAATTTTCAAACCCCGTCACAGGGCTATCGCTTGGCCTTAAGAAAGCATTTAAGGGAATCCGGAAATAATAAAAAAGGGAAACGACAGTACTGATCGCCCCAACTATTATCAGAGTCATTAGTAAACCCGATCCCGAGAGATTATAGGCTTCTATGGCTGCGGAAAATACAAGAAACTTAGCGGTAAACCCTGCCGTTGGCGGCAATCCTGTAAGTGATACCAGAACAACAACCATGGCGATCATTAATACGCTTAAGGGTTTGCCAAGGCCTTTATAATCATCAATATTTTGTTTGCCGGTTTTCTCTTCAACTTCATCGGCAATCATAAATGCAGCCATGTTCATAATGGAGTATATGACCATATAAAATATCAGTGCTTTGAAACCGCTCGCAGAGAAAACAAACATGGCCATCATCATAAAACCGGTGTGGCCTATAGACGAGTAAGCAAGCATACGCTTCACATTGTTTTGCCAGATCGCGCCAAAATTCCCAAACATCATACTGAATATCGCCATAATAGCCAACACACTGGTCAGACTAAACGTGGCGCTGTCAACCCCTGATAAGCTCAATGGCTGGAAGGGTGCCAAAACTCTTATAAAAAGACCGAACCCTGCAATCTTGGGAGCTGTCGATAAGAATGCTGTTACCGGTGTTGGCGCTCCTTCGTACACGTCGGGTGCCCAGAAATGAAAAGGCACGAGTGAAAGCTTGAACGCGACACCTATTAGCAGCATTATAAAGCCCACCCCCCATGAATGAAACGGGGTCGTGTCTAAGAAGCTTACAAACTGAGCCGAAGAGATATCTAAGCTTCCTGTAAACCCATAAAGCAATGACATCCCATAAAGCATAAATGCTGAACATACTGCACCGAACAGAGCATACTTCATTGCCGCTTCACTCTGCTTCGAATTTTGTGACAAGTAACCAACAAGCAGATATGAGCCAACAGAAACCATTTCCAGCGAAAGGTAGATCATCAGTAAATTTTGAGACATCACCATCAGGTTTAAACCGAGCTGAACTGCAATTAGAATACTGAACAGATCTCCTGTACCCTTGCTGCTGCTCTGCAGAGCTTTGTGATATCTCACAAATAAAAGAAACAGAATGCTGATGAAACAGAAAATGAGCTTGAAGACTACCGCGAGATGGTCAAGCACGACCATGCCGCCAAATAGCTGAACAGGTGTCTGTCCAAGCATCCCAAAATTCAGGATCGCGGAAACTAATAATGTTAAGAAAGCTAGTAAAAATGGCAACTGACGGCCCCCCGTTGAAAAAAAGAGATCTGCCAGTATAACTAAAATAAAGCCCGCAACAAGGATTACTTCAGGATAAAAAAAAGCTAAGCTCCTGATAGTTTCATTAATAGAAAGCGATATGTAAGGGACAAAATCATTCATCATCCCGAAACCAACTGAATGAAGGCAAGAACAGATGCATTCATTTTACTAAAAATCAACGATGGAAAAATCCCTAATGCTATAGCGACAATAGCTAAGGGAACAAGGGCAAATTTCTCGCGGATATTAACGTCCCTTAACCGAGTCAGCCATACATCACCGCCCTTCAAGCGCGTTTGGCCAAAAAACATACGTTGCAATGTCCAAAGGAAGTACGCAGCACTTAACAGGATGCCAACGGAGCCGCCTATAGCCATCCAGCGTGGAAGTAAGCCGTTCACTTCCTGGGATGTAAACGCTCCTATCAGGCTAAATGCTTCAGCCATGAATGCAGAAAACCCCGGTAATCCAAGCGAAGCAAAAAATGCGATCATAACAAATGCCGTATATTGGGGCATAACCAAGGCTAAACCCCGAAAATTCGCAATCTCTCTATCGTGAACCCGGTTATAAAGCATCCCGACAAGGAAGAAGAGCATTGCCGATAAACCACCGTGGCTAATCATTTGAAGCACTGCCCCGCTTACTCCCTCAGTCGTTCCGGAGGCAATACCAAGTAACACGAAACCCATATGAGATACTGAAGAATATGCAATGAGCCGCTTCAAATCAGTTTGAGCGAGCGCGTTTAAAGCTCCGTAAAGGATGGATACCACTCCTATCAGTCCAATCCACCACGCTGATTGAATTGCGGCGTCAGGGAAGATGCTATAGCAGATGCGCAGGATTCCATACCCTCCCACTTTCAACAGGAGACCGGCAAGTATGATCGAAACCGGGGTTGGCGCTTCAACGTGAGCATCAGGCAACCAGGTATGTAAGGGAACAATCGGAACCTTTATCGCAAACGCAACGAATAGAACAATGAATGCCAGCAGCCTCGCCGAAATCCCCAGCAGGTTTTGGCTGGCAACAGTTGAAAATATAGAGCTTCCGAGGTAATTAGCCGGGTCCATCATCAGGATCATATTGAAAGTATGGTTGCCTGTGGCAGGATTCAATACAGAGAAATATAAACCGATAATTATCAGCAGCATAAACACCGACCCGAAAAGAGTATACAAGAAGAACTTAATTGCAGCGTATTCCCGTCGTACTCCTCCCCACATCCCGATAAGGAAATAAAGCGGCAAGAGCATAAGCTCGTAGAAAATATAAAACAGGAAGAAGTCCAGTGAACAGAAAACGCCCATAATCGCCGTGTTTAACAGCAGGAGCAGCGCAAAAAAGGCTTTCAGATTAGTTTTGATCTCCCATGACGCTAGCGTAGCGACAAACATCACCAAAGCAGAAAGAATCAGGAACGGCATGGATAGGCCATCAATACCTAACAGATAATCGATCTCAAGTTTACCGATAGATCCAAGGTCTAGCCTGATCCAGGACATCTTTTCAACTAATTGAAACTGGCTTTCCCTGTTTATCCCGGCAAAAGCCGCTGAACTGTTAAAATTCAGATAGATGTATACACTGATAAAGAATTGAACGATACTCGTACCCAGTGCTATATATTTAAAGCGTTCTCGAAAACCTGAGGGCAATAGAATGATCACCAAAGCGGCGATAAGGGGTAAAAAAATCAGTATGGATAGTATGTAATTCATTTCAATCCCCCTAAATTATTGTTTTTGCAGACAAGTATTATCATGGAATTCATATGAAGTATGTTAGTATAAAAAATGTGACGACTAGCGTTAGCATTGTGAGAAGGTAATGCTGCAGCTTTCCACTCTGAAATTGTCGTGCGAAATCCCCTGTTTTCCGTGCAAGAGTTGCTAAACCATTAACGAGACCATCAACAATATTCCGGTCAAACCAATCGGCGACCTCAGAAATAATATTTGTTAGGGTCGCCAGCAAATTGACTAATCCGTCGACCACCAGTTTATCAAACTTATAACTCAGACGGGAAAGAGCGGTCGTGGATCTTACAAACAGAAAATCATACAAGCTATCAAAATACCAGGCACGGTTAGAAAAACGATATAGCAATCCTTTTTCAGGGAATGTCTGAACCGCTCTTCCTCCGTAAACTTTATAGGCTATAAAAATAATCGCCAAACTTATTACAGTGACAATAGCTGGAATGAACAAATGGAGGCGATCGAAACCTTTAACCCCGGCACCAGCGAATCCCTTAAGGATCCATGAGCCATCGTAAGACAATGGGTTGAATGAAAATAGTATAAACAAGCTGCCGAAAGACAGGATCATGAGAATCCGGGTCATAGAGGTTGGGGCTTCGTGCAAGTCGGTGTACCGGGATTTTCCAAAGAAAACTTTAAAGATCAGTCTCGCGATATAGAAAACAGTTAACCAACTGGTTAATGTTAATATATATGGCACCAGCTTTTTAAAACCGTGATATCCCTCCGCCCACTCAAATGAAGTGATCAGAATGGCGTCCTTGGAAAGAAACCCAGAAGTGAATGGAAGTCCTGCAAGCGCTGCAGCTGCAATGCACATGGCAATAAAGGTTACTGGCATTTGCTTCCTTAATCCGCCCATCATTCGAATATCCTGATGATCAAACTCCATATTATGCTGCTCTTTGTGATGATGGAGCTGATGGATAACCGCACCGGCAGCGAGGAACAATAAACATTTAAAAAATGCATGGGTGGCAAGGTGGAAAATGCTTTCTCCATAAGCTCCGATTCCCATCGCGGCTATTATAAAGCCTAATTGAGATATTGTTGAATAAGCGAGGATACGCTTAATGTCGTTTTGAGTTAGGGCAATTGTAGCAGCTATAAAGGCCGTTAATACTCCGATTATAGTTATGATGTTTAATGCCACGCTGTCAAACAGAGGATAGATCCTCCCCAACAAGAACACCCCGGCTGCCACCATAGTGGCTGCATGTATTAACGCAGAAACCGAAGTCGGTCCTTCCATAGCGTCCGGAAGCCAGGTATGCAGAGGAAATTGCGCCGATTTTGCCATCGCACCCATAAAAAAGGCGATACCAGCAATTGTGAGCCAAATAACGGGCATTTCAGTCGATGCACTTATCCATATTCCATCCACGATAGAGGCAGAATCTATCATTCCCCCACTACCGAAAAGCTTAACGATGTCAAACGTCCCGAACTGTGAATAAATGATCATAAGACCTGTTAGAAAACCGATGTCCCCTATCCGGTTCATGATAAAGGCCTTCTTTGCAGCCTGGGATGCCGCATCCTTTGTAAACCAGAAGCCGATCAGGAGATATGATGAGAATCCGACAAGCTCCCAAAACATGTAGATGAGCAATAAGCTGTCTGATACGACAAGGCCCATCATAGAAAAACAGAACAATCCAAGGTAAGCCCAATATTTGTGAATGTTTATATCCCCTTTCATGTAAGAGATAGAATAGATGTGTACCAGGACCGAAATCCCCGAAACAAGAACCATCATCAGAACGGAAAGGTTATTCAGCAGAATGCCAGCTGAAAAGACATTCGATCCTATTGAAAACCATTCAACCTGCTGCTGCACAGGCTCGCCATTCCACACGCTTATGAAAACCAAAATGGAAGAAATAAAGCTTATGCTAGTATTAAAAATCGAAATAGCAGACCCGGGAGACTTTCTCCCCAGCATGATGGTAAGAAAGGACAAAAACGGGAATGCTACTGCTATTATGGACAACAAGCATAGGGCGTTGGCTGAAAAACTTAAAACCTCCATTTAATCTTTCAGGGTATCAATTTTATCAGGATTTATTGTCCTGAAATGCTTATACACATTTAAAATTATAGCAAGGGCTACTGCCACGCCGGCTGCTGCGAGCACAATTGCGAACAAGGCAAACATTTGACCGCCGCCAGCGATCCTGTCAAATCTGCCAAAAGCCACAAAATTCAGAATAGCCGCATTGATCATGAATTCAATGCCTATGAGCACTTGTATCGCATTCCTTTTCGTCAGCACCGCGTACAAGCCAATACAAAAAAGAGCGGCACTGATCAGCATAAAATGAGACAATGGGATCATGATCTTTTCTCCTTTCTGGCTAAATGTGCTGCGCCAATTAATGCCATCATCAGGAACACCGACACCACTTCAAAAGGGAGCAGATAACGAGTCATTGTATGAATGCCAATCTGGTGAATTGTATTATCATTTTGCCCTATGGCATGACTATTTTTTATCCAGGGGAGGTTAGTAACATTGGCTGATGATATTGCTGAATAAAGCAGGAAAAACATTCCGGCACATATCAACAGGCCAGCTAAATGTGCAATCTTAAACCCGCTCGTAAACTGTTCAAGTCCGCTCAACAATTCCCGGTTGGATAGCATAAACGCAAAGAGCATCAGCACCAGTACACCGCCAACGTATATCACAACCTGCGTCACGGCAATAAAATCCGCATGAGCGAAAACAAACATCGCCGCCAGCGAAAAAATTGTAACAAAAAAAAGAAAGATGCTCCTGACCAGGTTCTGCATGTTAACCACCAGAAACGCTGATATAAGCGTCAGCGCAGCAAAAAAGTAAAACACTATTTGTTCCGCACTCATTCTTTATTTCTATAAGTTTGCATTGCTGCTTCCTTCGCTGCCATGCGTTCGGCATTTTGCTTTTCCAGGGCGATCCGCTTTTCCTCAGCATCAGCGGCAGTCATATCGGAAAATTTATAAATCATTTCATTCAATGTCAGCGTACTGCGGTCGTAGGTATCTGTCATAATAATGCATTCGGTCGGGCAGACAACCGTACACAGGCCGCAATACATACATTTTGCCATATCAATATCGAACCTGGCCGCATATAAACGCTTGGTTGTTCCATCAGATGTTTTTCCTATCGCTTCTGTTGACTTTATGCTTTCAATTTCGATACAGTCCACCGGACAGATCTTAGCGCACAGATCGCATACTATGCAATCATCCATTTCTACATCCAGCTGATATCGTCCAACTTCCGGCAAAGGAAGTTTCTGATGTGGATATTGGATTGTGGTAGTACCCGTTTTCTGAGCGAAGTAATTGCTATCCGTGATCGGCTTTATCTCACGGCTTTTAGTTGCAGCAAAAAAATGCCCCAGGGTAAGTTTTAAACCTTTCCCGATTGTTCTAAAGACATTAAAAAGCTTTCCTACCATCTAAAATATATGTTACATCATAGTCAGACGCCAGATACCGGAGATCAGCATACATAAAAATGCAATAGGAGTTAAAACCTTCCAGCAAAAACCCATGAGCTGGTCAACTCTCAAACGCGGTAAGGTCCATCTGATCCAGATCTGCACTGCAACCACGAGAAGTGTTTTTATAAGCACCCAGAATATTCCCCATCCGAGCCCCGTAGTCCATTCCGCAAGCTTAACCGAACCGATGTTCGGCAGCAGCGTATTCCATCCGCCAAGGAACAGGATAACCCCTATCATGCCAACAAGGAACATCATTGAATATTCGGCCAGAAATACAAAAGCAAAGCGCAAGCCCGAATACTCGATATGGAATCCTGCAACCAGCTCAGACTCCGCTTCCGGGAGGTCAAAAGGGGCACGATTACACTCCGCTAGCGATGCAATAAAGTAAATAAGATATGCGAGGATCAAATGCGGGGCTTGAAATATATTCCATGCGAGAAACCCTCCTATCGAACTCACATCCCACACGCCAAAAAAAAGAATAGTTTCGTTAGAAAGTATCCCCTGCTTTATGCTGACTTCCTGCAAATTGAATGTCTGGGATATCATTACAGCAGAGATTAAGGCAATACCTGCGGGTATCTCATAAGAAACCATCTGTGCCACTGATCTCATGGAACCAAGCAGTGCATACTTGTTATTTGAGCCCCAGCCTGCCATCAGAATTCCGATGGTTTCCATCGATAGGATTGCGAAAATGTAGAACAAACCCAGGTTCAAAGACGAAGGGCTCAGTCCAGGAGCCCATGGCAGTGCCGCGAATCCCAGATATACCGAAACAAATATCACGATCGGGGCAAGTGTGAAAAGTATCTTATCTGCTGCAGAGGGAATGATGAACTCCTTCTGGAACATCTTCAAAATGTCGGCGAACGGTTGTAGAGAACCGTACTTTCCGACCTCCATAGGCCCAAGGCGATCCTGCATAAAAGCGGATATCTTTCTTTCAGAATATAAAGCGAATAGTGTGAATAGGGCTGTAAATGCGAATAAAGCGGTAGCTACGAGTACATATGTCAGATAGAAATTCAATTCTCCGGGCTTATGTACGCAAACTTACATAAAAGTATCAAGAGCCAAGAATCAAGAACCAAGAAATGGAGTCTTGAATCTTATGTCTTGGTTCTTGGATCTTTCAGATCTGTTACCTGTTACCTGACTGGACGGAAATGCAAACGAGCCTCGCTTCCCCGATACGCCAGGTACGCTGTGTGGAAGTCTTGGTTCTTGATACTTGATTCTTGGTTCTTACTAGTCCCATATCGGTTTAAGTGTAAGATTAATCTTCTCCCCAAAGAATAGCCTGGTACTTTTTGCGAATGACGGTGTATAATCGGATACAAAGAACTGATGTTTTTTGGCAGGCTGATCATTCAAAAGCTTAAGTTCAGCCAAGCGGTCTTTGACGTGCTGGGCTACAATTTCCGCAGTATTAACGATCTTGACCTTATCCTTATAAAATGATGAAATCTCCGACTTGATTAACGGATAATGAGTGCAGGCAAGGATCAGGCTATCGATCTTCTTCAATTTCGAAGAAGATAAATATGAATTAATTACTGTCTTGCTTATATTATTATCAAAAAAACCCTCCTCGATCATCGGAGCCAGCAAAGGTGTTGCCAGTGATGACACCTCAATATCAGGATTTGCCAGCTTAAATTTACGCGCGTAGACATCAGAACGGATCGTTGATTTCGTGCCTATGACTCCTATCTTTTTATTATCGCCCTTTTTAACCATCAGATCAACTACGGGGTCGATAACATTAATGATGGGCACCTGGTCGCCGAGGAAATGGATCAGTTCATGAAATGCATGAGAGGATGCGGTATTACAGGCAATAACTATCACCTTGCAATTTTTATCAAGAAGAAATTTAGCAATCTTCAGGCTATAGAATTTTATAGCTTCGGGCGATTTATCGCCATAAGGCATGTGCGCTGTATCCCCGAAATAGATAAGCTGTTCGTTCGGAAGGATCTTACGAATGGCATTGGCTACGGTAAGACCGCCAATTCCAGAGTCAAAAATTCCAATTGGTAGTGCTGAGCTCATAGGGTAAAAATAAGGAAGAAAGCTGACGGCTGAAAGCAGAAAGCTAAAAGCAAGAAGAAAAAAGTTTATAATAAGGGTGCAAAGATCGGTGAGACGATGTGCAGAGCTTTGAGCTTTACGCTTTCTGCCTTTAAGCGTTCAACAAAAAAAAGCGCAACCGCACGATTACGCTTTCTTTCAATTAAAAAAACTCTTCTTATTTGCTCGCAGTAGTTATTCCAAGCTTAGCTTTAACAGCTGCCAATAAATCTTCGCCGCCATCGAAATACACAACACCTGGTTGTGAAACATCAAACACATATGCAAAGCCTTTTTCTTTTGCTACAACCTTAACTGCATCTTCAGCTTTCTTAAATACCGGCTGATAAAGTTCAGTACGTTTTGTAGTTAACAACTCCTGGGATTTCTCCTGAGTTTCAGTGATACGTTTTTCCATATCCTGAATTTGTTTTACAAGAACCTCTATTTCTTTTCCAAGAGATTCTTTATTAGCCTCGCTTAATGTTTTTGTTTTATCGTTGTATAGAGTGATCTTTTTTGTACGTTCTGCATCCATTAATTCTAATTCAGTTTGCTTTTGTTTAGCAAAGGTCTGAAAGTTCGCATCTGCTGTTTTCATTTCAGGCATAGATTGTAAAAGATCTGCAGAATTGATGTGACCAAATTTCTGTTGAGCGTTTGCCGCATTTCCAGCCATGAATAATCCTGCTGCAACTAATCCTATTCTAACTAATTTCTTCATTGTGTTTTCTTATTGTTTATTCTGTTTTTGTTTATGATTTATGAGAGCTTTCTATTTGGTAACAAATGTACCTGGCTTAAAACCAAGGCGTGTAACTACATCATTGCTCTTGTCTAAACGCGGACTAGCAAATAATAGTGTGATCTCGCTATTTTTATCAAAGATCATATCCAGCTGCTGAGCATCGGCAACAGCCTGTATCGCTTTAGCAACACGATCCTGGATCGGCTTTATAAGTCGTGTACGTACCTGAAAAAGCTCGCCCTCAAACCCAAATTTGAGTCTTTGAAATTCCTTGGCGGCGTTTTCTTTTTCAATTATATCTGCTTCCCGGCGCTTGCGCATGTCTTCAGTTAGCAAAACCTGGTCGGCCTGATATGCTTTAAATAATCTTTCTATATCCGCAAACCTTGAGTCAACATCCTTTTGCCATTGGGCTGATAATGCGTCTAATTGCTTTTGGGACGACGTATACTCGGGAATATGCTTCAAAATATAATCACTATCAACATAGGCAAACCGTTGTGCTGATGCCGTAAATGATATTAAAAATAATAATAAAGTACCGAAAATTACTCTCTTCATTTTAATTAATTGAAACCACCATTTAATGCTTGTGAAATACTAAACGTAAAAGGTTGCCTTCCATTGTCATCACCCACACCAGGAATTTTATCAAAGGCAAAACCGTAGTCAATACCAAGTAATCCGAATATAGGTAAAAAGACGCGTGCTCCAACACCGGCAGTTCTCCGGACATTAAAGGGAGCAAAATCTCGGAAAGAGTTCCATGTGTTACCACCTTCTGCAAAGGCAAGAACAAATATGGTAGCAGACTGGCTGGCAGTTATCGGGTGTCTTAGCTCCAATACGTATTTATTGAAGATCGGGCTCCCAGAACCCTGAGCAATAGTTGGATTAGACCCGGATGGAATAACAGCATTATTCGCATAACCACGCATGGCAATGATTTCAGAACCCTGGAGGTAATCAAAGCCCTGCATACCATCTCCACCAAGCTTAAACCGTTCAAATGCAGACTGGCCAACAGCAGTGTTATATATTCCCAATAAACCGAATTGTGCCTGAGCCTTTAAAACAAGTTTGCCGTATATCCTTTGGAACCACTGAGATTCGAATTTCCATTTATGATATTCCGTGAACTTATATTTTTCCTTATCAGTAGCAATTGTATAGTTCTTATTATTCAATAAAGAATACGGCGGTGTTGCCTGCACAGTAAGTTTAAGGTTAGAACCTGACGTAGGGAAGATCGGCGCGTCAATTGAACTGCGGCTAATTTCCTGAGTTAAATTGAAGTTATACGATGTTCCTGTTGCGAAGATGAACTGGTTATAATTGTTCAACTTGTATTGCTGCAGGTTAATCGATGTATTTGCCTGGAAATAATCATCCGGCCATTTCAAACGCTGTCCTAAGGTGAAGGTCATACCGTTTAGGCGGATCTTCTGCTGATCTAAATCGCTATCGCGTAAGCCATTAGACTGTAAAGATGTAAACGCACTGATACCGAAATAAATGGGCTTCTTGCCGCCCAGCCAAGGCTCTGAGAAAGAGAAGCTGTATGACTGGTAGAATTTACCATTCGTCTGGCCCCTGATACTCAATTTCTGTCCGTCGCCCTTTGGAAGCGGTTTCCATGCACTCATGTTAAATAAATTACGGGCCGAAAAGTTATTGAATGTGAGGCCAAGTGTACCTACCACACGTCCGCCTCCGAAACCACCGGAAAGCTCGATCTGATCTGAGGGCTTTTCAACAACGTTATACTCGATGTCTACTGTACCTTCGTTCGGATTGATATTTATAGGCTTAGGATCTGTTTTAGTGTCATCGAAATTTCCTAACTGGGCAATCTCACGAGTACTCCGAACAATAAGCTCTTTTGAGAATTTCTGTCCCGGCTTAGTACGGATCTCTCTCAGGATAACTTTATCATTCGTAAGGTCATTACCCTTCACCATAACTTTATTGACAGTGTACTGCGGACCTTCGTACATCCTTATCTCCAGATCTATAGTATCACCATATATCTTCGTTTGGATCGGGTCAACATTAAACGTCAGGTACCCATCATTCAGATAAAGTGATGAAATGTCATCCCCATTCGGGCTGCTTGAAAGTTTCCTGGTAAGCTTCTCTTCGCTAAACACTTCTCCTTTTTTAATAGAAAGCAGTGTTTCCAGGAATTCACGCGGATATTTAGCATTCCCGGCAAAAGTTATATTTCCAAAATAATATTTAGGGCCTTCGTAAAGATTTATCTTAACTGTAACCCCGTTCTCACTTGACCGGTAGGTCGAATCGCTTACTATCTCTGCATCTCTGTAACCCTTTTCGTGCATTTTTGCGATAAGCGCGAGCTTGTCTTCATCATATTTAGCCTGCAGGAATTTGGCTGAACCAAACACTTTATAAAAAGCACGCTCCTTGGTTTTCTTCAAATATTTTTTGAGGGTCTTTTCCTTAAAGTCTTTATTCCCGGTAAAAACTACCTCATCAATTTTTACCCGTTTGTTCTTATCAACCGTAATGTCTAATATCATATTATTAGCTTCCGCGGTATCCTTCTTTTGCGCAATGGAAACATCTGTATAGAGATAGCCCTTTTCGTTGTAGTGCTTTTTGATGATGTCAGTTGTTGTTTTGATCAAATTCTCATTAACAACCTTCCCTGTTTTATCAGCTAACTTAGCTTTGATATCCGTTACTTCACCTTTCTTCAAGCCCAGCAGTTCTATCCTTGTAAGGCGCGGACGCTCAACCACAACAATATCAAAAAAGATAGAATCTCCCCGGATCTCAGCTATATTCAATTTAACGTCATCAAACAATCCCTGACCCCATAGGTTTTTAACTGCATTTGACGTAGCATCGCCAGGGACCATGATCTTATCGCCTGTGGTAAGCTTAGAGATTGTTATCAGAACTGCCTTATCCAAAAATTGAGTACCACTCACGGTAGTACCTCCAATGGTAAATTCCTGCGGATTAAGATAACTAATTTCAGAACTCGTCGGGGCGGTTCTGGCAGGTTGCTGCGTTCCGGTTCTTCCAAACTGCGCCATCGCAGATGTACCTGAAATAAGTAAAAATATTATAATTAAAATACGGTTCATTTCTCGTGTTTAACGGTGCTAAAATAAGCTAATCACTTGTTAAAAAGTGTTAAAGTTAAAATTAGTTCAATTGTTCACTGGTCATTCCAAAGCGCCTTTCACGCTTTTGAAAATCAATAACAGCCTCAAAAAGGTCCTCTCTTCTGAAGTCGGGCCACAGCTTTGAAGTAAAATACAGCTCGGAATAAGCAAGCTGCCAAAGCAGGTAATTACTGATCCTGTGTTCTCCGCTTGTGCGAATCATCAGCTCGGGGTCAGGCATACCTGAGGTACTTAAATACGATGCAAAAATATCTTCAGTAATGTTCTCCAGCTTCAGCTTTCCTTCTTGCACATCTGTAGCAAGTAATTTAGCCGCCTCGGTAATCTCCCACCTTGAGCTATAACTTAAAGCGAGCGTCAGCGTACAGGCGGTATTGCCTGAAGTCTTTTCAATCGTCTCTTTCAGTTGCCGGTAACATTTCTCCGGAAGCGACTTTAGATTTCCAATGGCATTTAATCGCACACCATTTTTCATCAGCGTTTTTGTTTCCTTGTTTATAGTAGATACGAGCAATTCCATCAAAGCCATTACCTCCAGCTTCGGCCTGTTCCAGTTCTCGGTTGAAAAGGCATATAACGTTAGATGCTTTATGCCTAACTCTACCGCACCTTCAACCGTGTCTCTAACAGATACTACCCCATTTTGGTGGCCGAAAACACGGAGCTTCCCCTTCTCCTTAGCCCAGCGGCCGTTTCCATCCATTATAATGGCAACATGCTGCGGAAGCCGCTCCTTATCTATTTGATCAATCAAACTCATTGAATAACGCTAATCTAAAACACGGCTAAAATATGTAACCCTGAAAATTAGAGCTGCAAAGGTACGAATAATCGGGTCTTCTTTACTACTTGAATGAAAACAGATACGTCATTTGAACCAGCAAATTTACTCTCTGTCTGGTTGGTGTCTATTCCTGGTTGGTGTCTATTCCTGGTTGGTGTCCCACCAACCAGGCTTTAATATCATTTGGGATAATTGGTGTCTTCACCAATTAAATTCGCGTTGGTGAAGACACCAACATCTATACCTCACGGCATCTCGTTTGTTGGTGGGACACCAACAAACATTCAAAGACACCAACAAACATTCAAAGACACCAACAAACATTCAAAACGTAGGACATTTGATAGAAACGAAGGTGTAAGTAAGGCTGATCGCCGTGAACATGTATGTATCTCTCGGCCTGAAATCTCCCCGCTGCACGCCCGGGCTTCCACTCTGGCTAAGGGAACGGTCTGATAAGGCTGGTGTAGTTGGACTAGCTGGCGGATTCGCTGCAAAATCCGGATATCTGGCACTTACATCATCAAGATAATCTGTAAAAGCTGTACGATAACCCAGCTCACCAATAATGTTCCAGTTACCACTTAAATTATATTTTACCCCTGCGCCATAAATGGCTGACAGGGCTTGTTTTTTATAATCGACACCTTCTGTCTGAAGCGGATGCAATTCAACTTCGCTGCCGTTATAGTCCGCAACCGGGTTAAAGGCTAGCGCCCCCACACCTGTAAATAAGTACGGGCTAAACCTTCTAGAGCCAAAACCCGGAAGCCCCCCAGGCAAATAGTTAAAGAGGTTTAATTCTGCTTGCAGAGATAATTCAGATAAAGCAGTACGGAATTGTAAGTTACGGTCAATCTGATAGCCATTAGACGACTTTGCGTCGTCGCCTTGAATGGTACAGCTCATAAAGCCGACTTTAGCCGACCAGTGGCCATTAAAATTACGTTTGATTTGCCCGCCAAATACCGGGTCCGTGAATGTGTACGGTTTGACCGGGTTTAGGTCGCCCATATACCCCGCAGCCCCTGCTGAAACGCCAGCTTCCCAGGTTTGGGATAGGGCAATATAACTTTGTGAAAAGAAACAAATAATAAGGATTAGCCGGCGCATTAAAAGAATTTACTTAATAGTTTCTTGTGTCTATTCCCCAAAGCAATTTGTTCCTTAACGTAGATAAATAGTTTTCATTATTCAGCCTAATCAAATTAATCCCAAAATCTGCCTTTCTGACCTTGATTTTAATTGATGCATCGATTACTTCTGTGCGCGAATCACAGGTAACGAGGTATTTTGAGCTCCTTCCCTCAATTTCGAAAGAAAGAATGTTGTTATCAGAAAGAACGATAGGCCGCACATTCAGGTTATGCGGAGAAATGGGCGTTACTACCATATTTCCCGAACCAGGGAGAATGATTGGCCCGCCGCAGCTTAACGAATAAGCTGTGGAACCGGTGGGGGTTGCTACAATTAAACCATCTGCCCAGTACGAGTTCAGAAAATCTCCATTAAGATATGCATGAACAATCATCATCGCGGATGTATCACGTTTGTGTATCGTAATATCATTTAGCGCAAAGTTTTCATTACCGAAAAGGTTAAGATCTGAGTCAAGCATCAACTGCTCTCTCCGGTCCAGAGTAAATTCTTTATTTACAAGACTCTGTATTGCAGTTGCGATGTCATTCTTGTTAATGCTCGCCAAAAAGCCAAGCCGGCCAAAATTTATCCCTATTACCGGAATATTTGAATTACATATAAGCGTTACCGTATCAAGCAGGGTTCCATCGCCTCCAAGGCTTATCACTACGTCGACTTTCCCTGCGATCAGGTCATGGTGATTTCTGAAGATTTGGAACTTCTTTGGAAAGTGTATTTTTCCGGAGATGAAGTGATTATACTTATCAAACACAAAAGGCTCAATATCAAACTGAGCGAGGCTGTCAAAAACCATCTGAACATGAGGCAAAACGGTATTATTGAACTGCCTGCCATAAATTGCAATCTTCATGCTGATTTTTTAGATGTCAAGGTAATTCATAAGCTGGTCATATCTGTCGGATGTGCCATCATCTGCTTTTGTATCATTGAATGTGGCCTTGACATTATAATCGTACCTTAAAAAAGAAGCTAAAATAGAGGATATATCTGTTCGGTTAAGCTTGAGAGTAACCTCCAGACGCGTCGAGTCAGGGAACGACTCGATATAAGAACTTAATATCTGTGCATTATTCGATTCCACAATCTGTGCAATATGCGATAATGAATTATTCCGGTTATTGATTTCGAGGATAATAATACTGCCCGGTTCCTTCACCGAAGTTATCGTGGCAACATGCTCCATCATCGTATTTATAGAGATTAGTCCTTTGTAATTCTTATGAGCATCCAGCACCGGAACTATACTAAGCTTTTGCTCGTAAAACAGGCGGATAACGTCATAAACATGCTGCTCCTGAAAGACAAAAGGGTTATGAAGTGATAAACTTAGCCCTCCAATGGGAAAAGTAAGGTCAGGTGTCTCAATCAGATCCTCATCAGAGATCAATCCCAGAAACTGCTGGTCATTAACTATGGGCAAGTGATTTACTCTGAACTCAGCCATCCTTTCCATAACCTTCTGAATGGTATCAGAAGTTTTTACCGGGGGAATGGCATCAGATATGAGTTCACGTGCATACATAATCTACTCTTTTTGTTTATCGAGGAACTTTCTTAGATATACGTTAAATTCCGCAGGTTGTTCCATCATCGGGGCATGTCCGCATTTTTCGACCCAATTCAGCTCTGAATCAGGAAGCAGCTGATTAAATTCAATGGCAACTTCCGGCGGGGTGATTCTATCCTCTCGGCCCCATATCAGACATACTGGGACTATTATCTTATGAACGTCTTTTGACATATTATGGCGTATTGCTGATTTAGCCATTGCCAGTATCTTTATCACTTTAACCCTGTCGTTAACAATCTGGAACACTTCGTCTACAAGTTCCTTTGTTGCCGTAGCCGGATCATAGAATGTGTATTCAACCTTCTCTTTAATGAAATCATAGCTCTCCCGCCTGGGAAATGATCCGCCGAATGCATTCTCATATAAACCAGAGCTTCCGGTAAGTACTAACGCTTTAACATCCTCTGGGTGGCTTAACGTGTAGATAAGGCCAACATGTCCCCCCAAAGAATTTCCCAGAACAGTAATATTTTTAAGGTTTTTATATTTAACAAACTTGTGAACAAACTTTGCCAGCGTTTTCACGCCGGTGGTAAGCAGCGGCAGATCGTATAAAGGCAAAAGGGGAATAATGACCCTATATTCGTTTTTGAACTCGTTCACCACTTCAGTCCAGTTACTCAGCGCTCCCATCAAACCATGAAGCAGTACTAGTGTTTCGCCTTCGCCTTCGTCAATGTATTTAAAACCGTTTTCTTCCTTTATTGCGAACTCCATAGAATTGTCAAGTGCGTGTATCGTGTTACCTGCTAAGATATAAGTCTAAAAGTAAAATCAGTATAAAAACTAATTTATATGCTTATAAATATAAGTTATTGTACCTAATTGCTAAAATGAGCATTCCCGTTAGGCCAGGAGCTCTTTTACAAGCTCAGAGATTGTCTTGCCATCAGCTTTCCCGGTCAATTCCTTATTGACTAATCCCATCACTTTACCCATATCTTTCATACTCTCTGCACCCGACCGCTGAATTGCATCTTTCACGTAAGCAGCAACCTCATCGCGCGCCATTTGTTTTGGAAGATAGGCTTCGATTACCTGCATTTCTTCAAATTCGATCTGATAGAGATCATCCCGTTTTTGTTCCTGGTAAATCTCTGCCGACTCTTTACGCTGTTTCACTAATTTCTGCAGCACTTTTACTTCAGCTTCTTCTGTTAACACATCTGTTGCCCCTTTTTCGCTTTTGGCAACCAACAGCGCAGCTTTGATAGCCCTCAATCCACGTAAGCGGGCTCCATCCTTGCTCAACATGGCGGATTTGATATCCTTATCTATATTTTCCTGAAGCGACATTGGTTAGTATAATTTTCGATTTGGTTAATTTCTGCAAAACTACGGAATAGATATTGGTTAGGTGAATTTTAAAAGATTTCCATTGATATCTATAACTAATCCCAACTTTCAATAAGTTTCTGTGATTGAGGCCCCGACTTTCGATAGATTCTATGAAGAGGTCCCGACTTTCGATAGGTTCTATGAGGAGGTCCCGACTTTCGATAGGTTCTATGAGGAGGTCCCGACTTTCGTCGGGATGACAAGGCTGCTATGGTAATGAAGGG
>NZ_JBBJNI010000011.1:42627-43706 GCF_037719425.1 Daejeonella sp.
GGGGTTGGGGCCCCACCCTCCCCCCTTCAACTAAAAAAATGGCTGTCATCCCAACGCAAGTTGGGATCTCATTATAAGCTGGCTGCTTCAAATAGAGTTTAGAATAACAGTTTAAATTACCGGAAATCCCGAGCGCTTTTCTCGTCACTCGTTTCTCATATTTCCCTCAACAAATGCGTCGTATTAGCCTGGGCGGTCGCCATTACGATCATATCATTGATATTTACATGTGCCGGGCGCGTTACTGCGAACCAGATCGCTTCAGCAATATCCTGAGCATGTAAAGGCTCAAATCCGTCGTATACCTTTTTGGCGCGTTCAGTATCGCCCTTAAAACGCACTTCCGAAAACTCAGTAGAAACAGCTCCCGGATGGATACCGGTTACTTTGATTTTATGGGATAAAAGATCGATCCGCATCGCTTGATTGAGCGAATCCACAGCGTACTTGGTGGCGCAATAAACATTGCCATTTATATAAGTTTCCTTCCCGGCAATAGAGCCGATATTCACTATATGTCCGGTACTATTATTGATCATCCAGTTCGATACCACCTTAGTGACGTAGAGAAGCCCTTTTACATTGGTATCGATCATTACATCCCAGTCATCTGTGTCACCAGAATTGATTGGATCAAGCCCGCGTGAAAGACCCGCATTATTGATCAGAACATCTACCTTCTTCCAATCTTCGGGCAAGTTCTCCAGCTTTTGCACGGCAGCCTTATCTCTAACATCAGCAACAACTGTTTTCACTTTTATGCCAAACTCTTTACTAAGCGTTTCAGCGAGGGAGTCCAGTCTCTCCGCACGACGCGCTAGAAGTATCAAATCATATTTTTGGCTGGCAAAGAGTCGTGCGCAGGCTTCGCCAATTCCGGCAGTGGCTCCTGTAATTAAGGCTATTTTAGACATATCGCTAATAAAAACCCGAAAATAAGAAAATAGTGGAAAGTATAAAGTAACAAACGTGGTGTACCTGAAATTGAGGTCCGCTGGTTGCGATTATAATATATTTAGGTCCCCGCGTTCGCGAGGATGACAAATCTATACGGATACTAAGGGGGGAATTGGGGGGGG
>NZ_JBBJNI010000011.1:43716-48506 GCF_037719425.1 Daejeonella sp.
GCCCCCAATTCCCCCCAATCTCAAAAATGCAGCTGTCATCCCCGCAAAAGCGGGGACCTATAGGCTCCTACTCAAAGAACAAACTGAACTGAAAATTCCTTAGGAACATCTTATCAATAGGTGCGATGTAAGGGTTTTCCAGTCTGTCCTTGTCCATAAGTACACTTTTGGTAGTTTGGGAAAATTTTATTTCAGGTGACAGCTTGAACCATTCAAAATAAATGTCGAGGCCCAGCCCGGCTTCATACCACAAAGCATTGGGAATACTCTTCAGGTATTTTTCAGATGAGATAAGGTCGCTGTCATCTTTTTTCTTCTTGGAAACGATATCCATAGAATATTTCGCTCCGGCGATGATGTATCCACGGTAATTATTCAGGCGATTGGATTTCAATTTAAACCCGATCGGCAGATCAACAAAGGTGGCCTGCACTTTCTTTTGCACCGAGTAGGTCGGATCATCAAATTCGTAGATGGCAGATATATCAGAAAACACGAGGCCAGGTGTAAACCGGATATTTGTATTCTCAGTTAGCTTGTAATCGGAAACAAATCCAAGAGCAAAGCCTTTTGAAACCGGCGAGCTCAGGCTCATCAATTGGGCAGGAATCATAGGTGTCGTACTACCCGGCTCGGGGAAAGGTCCCCGCCATTCTGCGGTTTTCAGGATCTTATATTCAGCTGCAACGTATTGGAATTTAAATCCGAAATGAAGTGTTTCATTATCAACCCCACCACCCCAATTTTGCTGCGCAAATGAACCAAAGTTGAACAGCATGGTAAGCAACAAGATCAGGTACGGGCTTTTCTTCATTTAGTGCCGGTGTAAATTGAACAAATCCCAAACGCTAAAGGACGCCATTTGGTATTCTGGAACCCAACTTTAATCATTACTTCCGTAAACTGACTGCCATCAGGGAATGCAGCTACTGACTCAGGCAGGTAACTATAAGCAATTGCATCTTTCGAGAACAGTTTCCCAATTGAAGGTGTCACATACTTAAAATAGAAATTATATGCTTGCTTCACTGGAAAAACCTTGGGCTTAGAAAATTCAAGAATTACAGCTTTCCCATCAGGCTTTAACACCCGGAGCATATCTGCCAATCCCTTTTCAAGATTTTCAAAATTACGGACACCGTATGCTACAGTCACTGCATCAAAGTGGTTGTCGTCGAATAATAGCCTTTCAGAGTCGCCCATACTTACCTCAAAAACATCCTGAAGGTTTCTTTTTCTGATCTTCTCTTTTGCGATGGCCAGCATCCCCTCAGAAATATCCACGCCGGTTATCTTTTCAGGCTTCAATATCTTTATTGACTCAAATGCAAAATCCCCTGTACCGGTAGCTACATCAAGTATATGTTTCGGCTTGTCGGAAAGCAGCTCCCTAATAGCCATTTTTCTCCATATAACATCAATGCCTAATGATAAAAAATGGTTCAGAAAGTCGTAAGTGCCTGAAATATTATTGAACATCGTCGCGACCTGTTCCTTTTTGGAAGCTTCCGAATCGCGGTAAGGGGTAACGGGTTTGGACATACGGAGGCAAAGATAGAGTTTTACGTTGTACGTTTTACGTTATACGTTGGCGGCGTACCACAGCGTTTAGTAACTTATAACGTAAAACGTATAACTTTTACGGCGTTTAGAAAAACTTACAACGTATCACGTAAAACGTATAACTTTTGCAGCGTTTAGTAACTTATAACGTAAAACGTACAACGTATAACTTTTACGGCGTTTAGAAAAACTTACTACGTAAAACGTATAACTTTTGCAGCGTTTAGTAACTTATAACGTAAAACGTATAACGTATAACTTTTACGGCGTTTAGAAAAACTTACGACGTATGACGTAAAACGTATAACTTTGCAAGGTGATCATAAAAAGCGCCGAATTTCAATGCAGCAATACCAGAACTGACAAGTTACCGCCTGCGGTACTGCCTGAATATGCATTTATCGGCCGGTCGAATGTTGGCAAATCCTCTCTGATCAATATGCTGGTTCAGAAAAAGGGACTTGCAAAAACTTCCCAGACCCCTGGTAAAACCCAACTGATCAATCATTTTTTGATCAATGAAAACTGGCAGCTTGTCGATCTTCCCGGTTACGGCTATGCAAAAACATCGAGAAGCAATCGTGCAGACTGGCAAAAGTTCATCAGCTTTTATCTCCGCAACAGGGAAAACCTGCAATGCGTTTTTGTCCTGGTCGACAGCCGGCTTGAGCCACAGAAGATAGATATCGAATTTTGTTCCTGGCTTGGAGAAAATGGCCTGCCCTTCCAGCTTATCTTTACCAAAGCTGATAAGCAATCCCGGGTTAAAACTGATCAGGTGGTTGCGAAATTTCGCAAGTCATTGCTGGACATCTTTGAAGAGGTTCCGGAGCATTATATTACCTCAGCTGAAACCCAGGATGGCCGCGACGAGATCTTAAATTTCATTCACGGGTTAAACAAAACGTTTACGAGGTAGTATGAAGAAGTATTTTTCCCTTGTATTATTTGCACATACGGTGTTCGCCATGCCATTTGCCTTTATTGGCTTCTTTCTGGCTGTTACTACTACCGACTATCAATTTAACTGGATAAAGCTCCTTTTGATGGTTTTATGCATGATATTTGCCCGAAACGCGGCGATGGCTTTCAATCGATACCTGGATCGCGAGATTGATGCTGCAAATCCAAGAACCGTTGTCCGGGACATTCCCTCCGGTCGGATATCGTCCGGGGAGGCTCTTGCATTCACAATCATTAATAGTTTGCTTCTTATCGCCACAACACTGCTTATCAACCGACTGTGTTTCTATCTCTCCCCTGTGGCCCTTGCTGTAGTGCTGGGCTACAGCTATACCAAACGATTTACACCTTTATGCCATTTAATACTGGGTCTCGGCCTGGCGCTGGCGCCTATAGGTGCCTATCTTGTTGTAACGGGAGAATTTGCTATGCTGCCGATATATTTCTCGCTGGCTGTTTTATGCTGGGTCAGCGGTTTTGACATAATTTATGCGCTCCAGGATGAGGAGTTTGACCGGGTGAATCAGCTTAACTCTATCCCTGCATGGCTTGGAAAAGAAAGGGCATTGACTGTCTCGTCGATACTTCACTTTTTCGCTATTGTTTTTATCAGCCTCCCATACTTCCTTTCGGGATTAAGCTGGTTCTATCTTGCAGGAATAATTTTCTTCATTATGCTATTAATTTATCAGCACCAGCTTGTAAAACCTAATGACCTGTCGAAAGTAGACCGCGCGTTTTTTACGACAAATGGAATAGCATCGGTTGTATTTGCTGTATTTTTTCTATTAGACGTTTATTTGAGAAATCAATTGTAATAATATGGACACTCTTAAGATCAATAAAAAGCCGAGAACATATATCCCTCAGGATCTGAAAATATCATGGGAAAGCCTCGAGCCGATATTCAATGAATTACTTGCCAGAGATATCAACTCGCGTGCTGAGCTCGAGAATTGGCTTAGGGACCGAAGTGAGATTGAAGCGGCTCTTGAGGAAGATTTTGCCTGGCGATATATCAGGATGACCTGTGATACAACCGATGAAAAGCTGCTGGCAGATTTCCAGTTTTTCGCAACCGAGATCGAACCAAAGATCGCACCGCTGAATAATGAACTGAATAAGAAGTTTATCGGAAATAAGTTTTCTGAAAAGCTTGACGAGAATAAATACTTCGTCTACACAAGAGGTGTCAAAAAGGCCCTTGAGCTTTTCCGGGAAGAAAATATTCCTTTGCAGACCCAGATCCAGGTAGAACAGCAGAAATATCAGGGAATAACGGGTGCTATGTCTGTGACCCTGCACGGCAAAGAGTATACACTCGAGCAGGCAGCCGTATTTTTAAAGGACACGGACAGAGCGGTTCGCCAGGAGGCATGGGAAGCTATTACCGCGCGAAGGTTGCAGGACAAAGATAAACTTGATGAACTTTTTAACGGTCTCCTGAAATTAAGACACCAGGTTGCATTGAACGCTGGCTTCGAAAACTTCAGGGATTATATGTTCCAGGCCCTTGGGCGGTTTGACTACACCGCGCACGACTGCTATAAGTTCCATGAAGCAATAGAGAAAGAAATCGTACCGATACTTGATGAGCAGGCTGAAAACCGCCGCAAAGCCCTGGGTTTAAAAGAGCTTAAGCCCTGGGACATGGACGTAGATGTATCCGGGAAGCTAGCCTTAAAACCGTTCAATTCCGGTGAAGAGTTGATTGAAAAGTCTATTCAATGCTTCCGCGGACTCAGCCCATACATTGGCGAGAGATTAGAGATCATGAAAGCCAACGGCTTCTTTGATGTGGAAAGCCGCAAAGGAAAGGCTCCGGGAGGTTATAATTATCCCCTTGCGGAAAGTGGTGCTCCCTTTATCTTCATGAATTCGGCCGGAACATTCCGCGATCTTACTACGATGGTGCACGAGGGCGGCCATGCTGTACATACATTTGTTTCAGCTGATCTGGAACTCAATGATTTCAAACATCTCCCGTCTGAGGTAGCAGAACTTGCATCAATGAGCATGGAGCTAATCTCGATGGATAAATGGGATGTATTCTTCGACAATCCGGACGACCTGAAGCGTGCAAAAAAAGATCAGCTGAAAGATGTGCTCAAGACGTTGCCCTGGGTAGCAGTTGTTGACCAATTCCAGCATTGGATCTACACCAATCCTGATCAAACCCCGGAAGAAAGAAGCGAAGCCTGGAAAAGCATTTTTGAACCTTTCGGAAATAACTTTACAGACTGGAGCGAACATCCGGAAGCGCT
>NZ_JBBJNI010000012.1:0-47928 GCF_037719425.1 Daejeonella sp.
GAAGCCAGATCAATGCTGTGTCCCTGGTATTGCTTATTTCAACGGTCTTAGTGCCATCAACAGCCAGTGGATCAATGATATTGACAGTGGGTTTTAAAAGCGGCTTGTTAAACGCAAGCAGTATCCTGCCATCGCTTTCAATTTTGCGCTCGGAAACTGAGAATATTTTTGGGACCGCTTTGAATACTTCAAGGCGAATATTCTCAGTGTTCTTATTTAGGAGTATCGGTTTGTCCAGAAAGCCAATTTCTTCATTCTGACCGTTGTAGATACGGTCACCGCCGCCCTGCTCATTTAAAGCGTAAATGCGGTAGGTGTCTTCGCGCAGGTTTTTTAAACTAAAGTTTCCGGCAGTATCGGTTGTTGTAAAGAAGCTGGCCCTTTTTTTACCAAATAGAGAATCCTGGCTTGTCGGAAGAATAAAAACGGTTATATCCTTTAACGTTTCCTTCGTCAAAGAGCTGGTGACATTACCGCTTAGAGAGAGGGAATCAATTTGATTTCCTGTAGCAAAGACGTACGTGTAGTTCGTGAGTACGTTACTTTCATTTACGTCTGTGATAGCTTTACCAAAATTTATTGTATATGTGGTGTTAGCTTCGAGCGGCTGAGAGAATTTGATGCCCAGGTTTTGCTTTTTAGCCTTAAACTCCGGAAGTACATCGATTGCCGGTGAGATGCTTATCTCAGAAAATTCATTAGTTAGTTTTATGTATTCGTCAAACTGGATCTGGATCTCTTCGACTGCAAAGTTCCGGGTCAGATTTTTTGGGGTTTCTTTTATGACTTTTGGAGGAATGGTATCCCGCGGCCCGCCGGTCGGTGATTGCACACTTGCACAAGACGAGAATATACAAAACACCAGGCCTATAAGTAAATAATTTCCGAAAAAAACCCGCTTTGAAAAATTTGCCATTTATAAGCCTCTGGTCGAAATGTGTATTGTTTTGGACGGTTATGTATCTCTAATGTAAGAAAATCTTGCTTAAGTCTTTATTTTAATCCGCTACTATATCATCATAACAGATTGATTTATAGATATTTATAAGTTATCTTCCCATGTGTACCATTAAAACAGAAATATCCGAAGGAGAAACGCCTGAGATCCGTGATGCTTGTCCCAAAGTCCTCGGTTTTATTTTCATGAGCTTTTCACGGGCTTCTTTTGAGAGTGACACGAGACCCTGATAATTAAATTCAGTGTTAATTAGGTGGTCCTCCATCCTCTTCATTTTTTCAACTATCTCTAGTTCCTTTTCGAAGTAGCTTTCGTATTTGACTTTTATCTCGGCCTGCTCAATAGTTTCAAGGTTGAAATTATTGAGCAGCTGATCGAATGCCGGGTCTGACGTCCTGATATTTTCAAACGTTATTTGCGGGCGTGTTATAAGCTGGAACATCTTTACACTTTGGGATATGGCCGGGGTTCCGGCATTTTCCAAAGCAGAGTTAACGTTGTCCGGATTTATGGAAGTCGATTTAAGGTAGGAGACAATAGCGTCAGCATTTTTGACCTTCTCTTGAACCTTGGCAAGTCTTGCATCGGAAACGAGGCCAAGGGCGTGACCTATAGGACTTAGACGGATATCGGCGTTATCCTGCCTCAAAAGCAGGCGATGCTCAGCCCGTGAGGTAAACATACGGTAAGGTTCTTCAGTACCTTTGGTAACTAAGTCGTCAATTAGGACACCGATGTAGGATTCTGCTCTTTTAAGAATTAGCTCGTCTTTTTGATTTATCTTTTGATGAGCATTGATACCAGCAATAAAGCCCTGGCAGGCGGCTTCCTCATATCCTGTAGTACCATTAATTTGGCCAGCGAAATATAGATGGTTTATTTTCTTGGTTTCCAGGCTTAAATTCAACTGGGTTGGTGGGAAGAAGTCGTATTCAATTGCATAACCCGGCCTGAACATTTTGGCCCTTTCAAATCCCGGGATTTTTGTAAGAGCCCTATACTGCACATCTTCAGGCAGAGAAGTCGAAAAGCCATTTACATATATCTCAACGGTGTTCCAGCCTTCTGGTTCTACAAAGATCTGATGACGATCGCGTTCTGCGAACCTATTTATTTTATCTTCTATAGATGGGCAATATCTGGGGCCTAAGCCTTTTATACGACCGGTGAACATAGGAGACTGCTCAAAGCCTTCCTTTAACGTTTCATGTACATCAGAGTTTGTGTAGGTAATCCAGCAACATCTTTGATCTTTTGGAAGGTCCACGTCTGTATACGAAAAGCGACCGCGGACGTCATCTCCCCATTGTTCCTCCATTTTGGTGTAGTCCAAAGAACGTCCATCAACCCGCGGCGGTGTTCCGGTCTTCATTCTGCCGGCTTCAAAGCCTATCTCAACGAGTTGCTCAGTTAGACCTGTTGCTGCTTTTTCCGCTGTCCTACCCCCGCCAAACCGCTTTTCGCCTATGTGTATCTGACCATTTAGGAAAGTACCGTTTGTTAACACAACAGCCTTACACTCTATTTCAATTCCTAATGATGTTCGAACACCGGTTATTTTATCACCTTTGGTTAATAGTCCTACAACAGTATCTTGCCAGAAGTCCACGTTTGGCGTTTGCTCAAGCATTAAGCGCCACTCTTCTGCAAACCTCATTCTATCTATCTGAGCTCTCGGACTCCACATAGCAGGGCCTTTTGAACTATTTAGCATTCTAAACTGCAAAGTTGTCCTGTCGGAGATTATTCCCGAGTATCCTCCCAGTGCATCTACTTCACGGACTATCTGGCCTTTTGCCACGCCGCCCATAGCAGGATTACAACTCATTTGAGCTATTGTACCCATGTTCATGGTGATGAGCAGAACTTTCGAACCAAGATTAGCAGCAGCAGCAGCGGCTTCACAACCGGCATGTCCCGCACCAACAACTATTATATCGTATTTATTAAACATGGTATATGTTCCACGTGGAACAACTGTACAAAATTATATATTAATTATTCAATGTTTCACGTGGAACACGTTTCAACAAAGAGCTGAAAGCGGCGATAACCCATACGCTTTCGAGTATTACAAAGGGATAAAATTTGATTAAATAGGATGAATATCCACAAAGTCCGGCACCAACAATATTTAACATGATATACCACTTGCTTTCGGTAGCGAGCAGATGTCTCAGGTTTAAAAGAAAAGCTATTAATAATAAAGTTACTCCTATGGAGCCAAGTATGTCGGATGTTGTCATGATTTCCTTTCAATCTGTTAACTCAAGCCAGCGCAGGGTTTTTTCATCTATCTCCTCTTTTTTTGCCTGGATCGAAAGAGCTATCTCAGAGAGCTCTTCATGATCCGTAATTCCAGAGTTAATTCGTTCGGTTAACGTTATAATTTCAGCTTCAAGTATCTTAATGTTGTTTTCAGCGTCCTTAAGCTCTTTCTCTTCTTTAAAAGAAAGCTTTTTCTTCGGCACCATATCGTGTACCGGCTTAGCCGATTTCTCGTTCGCAGGTTTTACAGGTTTTTTTACTTCGTCCTGCTCCAGGCGATAATCAGTGTAATTTCCGGAATAAATCGTGACTTTGCCATCTCCTTCAAAAATGAATAGCTGATCTGTTAAACGATCAATAAGATATCTATCGTGTGATACAAGCATTAAAATTCCCCGGAAATTGATCAGGAACTCTTCCAGAACGTTTAGCGTATCGATATCCAGATCATTGGTAGGCTCATCCAGAATCATGTAATTCGGGTTTTTCATCAGAACCCTCATCAGCTGAAGCCTTTTCTTTTCCCCTCCACTTAGCTTATTTACCAGCCCATACTGTTTTGCCGGCGGAAATAAGAAATGCGTAAGGACCTGACTGGCAGTTAAATTTTTGCCATCAGCCATTGTTATATACTCAGCAACATTTTTAACAACATCTATTACACGTTCGTCGCCTTTAAATTCAAGCCCGCCCTGGGTGTAATATCCAAATGCTGTGGTTTCCCCAACCATGACGGTTCCGTCGTCCGGCTTAATCTTTCCTGTTATGATATTGAGGAGCGTAGACTTGCCAGTCCCATTTTTCCCGGCTACTCCTATTCTATCACCTTTTTTGAAGGTATAGGAGAAGTTTTCGATTACGGCATGCCCGTTAAACGATTTACTAATATTATCAAGTTCCAGGATCTTATTACCCTGGCGTGCCACATTGACGCTCAGTTCCAAATTTGTTTTGATCTGTCGGCCTTTAGTTTTATCCTCAAGATCGTAAAAAGACTCTATCCTGGATTTGGATTTCGTTGTTCTGGCCTTAGGCTGACGGCGCATCCACTCCAGTTCTTTCTTCAATAAATTAACGTTTTTACTAAAGGAGGCATCCTCTGCAGCATTTTGTTCCGCTTTTCTCTCTAGGTAATAGCTGTAATTACCATTGAAGTTCTGCAGCTTTCCCCTGTCAAGCTCTATTATTCTCGTGGATACATTGTCAAGGAAATACCTGTCGTGTGTCACCAGCATTACACTTTTCTGACCTGTAGTCATATAATTCTCGAGCCACTCTATTGTTTCTATATCCAGATGATTGGTCGGCTCATCAAGCAAGTATATATCTGGATCGTCAATTAGAAGCTTTGCAAGTGCTAAACGCTTCCTCTGCCCTCCAGACAAAGTGGATATTTTTTGCTCCAAACGCTGGATCCCCAGGCGTCCAAGGATAGTCTTGATTTCATATTCGTATTCCCAGGCATTCTCGGAACTTAACTCGTCCATCAGTCTGTGGAGCAACTTATCATCGGTAACCAATTGATTTACAGCCTCTTCGTATTGCCTGATTAGTTGCTGACGAGAGTTCCCTATGGAATATATAAAATCGCTTATGGTTTCCTGATCATTAAATTGCGGGTCCTGTTCCAGATATCCTATCCTCAGATCCCGCTCGGTAACAACTTTTCCAAGACCTGGTGCAAGCATCCCGGAAAGTATTTTTAAGAAAGTGGATTTTCCGGTACCATTAATCCCGACAAGTGCAACCCGCTCGCCCTTATTTATACCATAATAGAGGTCGGTAAATAACCAGTTGTCATTAAAAGAATGCCCTAATTGTTCAGTAGATAAAATACTCAAAATTCTTATTTTTATTAAACCTTCTCTCCATGGAAGTGACAAGAAGTCCGCTTTCAACAAACATAACGTACGGAATTCAGGAAAATTTCCATTAATTAATCCGCAAAGGTACACATTACATTTTTGGAATAAATATTGTCTGTTTAAACATGTAATTAAACTATCAAGATGAAGAAGATTATTCATAAGGCTAATGACCGTGGCATCCAGGATCATGGCTGGTTAAAAGCAGCTCACTCATTTAGCTTCGCTCAATATCAGGATCCTTCAAAGATGCACTTTGGGCTTTTGCGGGTTCTAAATGATGATATAGTCGACCCGGGAATGGGTTTTGGTACCCATGGTCACGACAATATGGAAATCGTAACTATTCCCTTACAGGGCTCTTTAGCACATAAAGATAGCCTTGGGTCAATTGGTAATATTAGTGCCGGTGAAGTACAGATTATGTCAGCAGGAAGCGGCATACAACATTCTGAGTTTAATGCCTCTTCTACCGAACAAGTTAATTTGCTGCAAATATGGGTGTTTCCTAAAATTCGGAACATAACACCAAGATACGACCAGCAGAGGTATGATCTGGAAAGTAAGAAGAACGCATTTGTGACTATAGTTTCGTTTGAAGAGCAGCAAGCCGTGATGTGGATCAACCAGGATGCAGTTTTTAGCCTTGGATCGTTCGAACCAGGCAAACAAGCCACCTATGACCTTAAGTATCCAGGAAATGGAGCTTATATATTTATGATAGAAGGCAAAGCTGAGATTGACGGAAGTACTCTAAAGAAGAGAGATGCCGTTGGAGTGTATGACACTGAGAAATTCAGCATTTCGGTCACAGAAAACTCAACGATCCTGATCATTGAAGTTCCAATGGAATAACGTCAGACAGCACGGTTAGCGAGGTAGTAATTTTCCTTCTTGGTCATTACTGCCTTAGCTTCCTTTCCTTTATCCGGATAACCTAACAGATGAAGTGTACCATGAATCATCACCCGGTGCAGTTCATCTTGCCGGGAAACTTTAAAACTGATTGCATTTTCATTTACCCGATCTACGCTAATGAAGATATCACCAGCAATAAGTTTATCGTCCTCGCTGTTGTCGAAAGTAATTATATCGGTAAAGGTGTCATGTTTCAGATACTCCTGATTAATTCCGAGCAGATAGTTATCACTGCAAAAGATAAAATTAAGCTCTCTTAGCCTGTAACCTTCAGCTTTAATGCAGCTCTCCACCCATTTGCGCAAGAGAATCTTCCGTTTTAAATTAAATGAAATGTCTTCGATGAAAAAATTAATGGGGAGTTGGGGCATTAAATCTTAAAATGTAATTCAAGTTCATTCCCCCTGGAATTGAAAATGCATTGGTCAGCAAGACGCTTTATAATAAATACACCACGTCCAGTTAGGTTTTCAAGGTTTTCCGGTGATGTAGGATCAGGAATGTTGTTGAAATCAAACCCATCTCCCTCGTCAGATATAGTGAATATTAATCTTTTATCTTCAATAACTTCAAGATTAATATAGACTTTCTTATCGGGGTTTTCCTTATTTCCGTGTATTATAGCGTTAACAGCTGCCTCACTAAGGCAGGTGAGTACGTTGGCGTATATTTCATCACTAAATCTGTACTTCTCGCTGATTGTGTCAATGAAGTTTTCAACCGTAGTAATACTATCAATTTTTGATGGTAATTGGAGTGTATACAATGCTGTGTTATCGGAAAATTCTGTCTGATTAATCATTTATAAACCCGAATTTAAGTATTTAAAATAATCACCGACCTTAATTTTATAAAAAGAATTTAGAGAAGGCGGTACGGTCTTAAGCAAATCGGTCTCTTTTTGCTTAATTTTCTGATATTCCTGAAGGATAATTTTATAGTCTGGGGCCGGTGTCACACCTTCCTTACTTTCCCTTTTCTCATCCTGCTCGCGTTCGCGCTCAGCTTTATCTGCCTCGAGCAATTTACTCAGTATCTCTTGCTGTCTGTTCAACGTTTCCTGTTGAATTTTTTTGTTTACGAGATCGGTTTCAGTTTGTTCCATCTCTTTCATCAATTGATCGAGATTGCCTAAACCGCTTTTGCCATCTTTATTTTCCATTCTGTTAATTTCCTGCATAGCCTGGCGGATCATTTGCTGTTCCCGTGCCATGCGAGCCAGCTGCTCGCTCATTCCCTGCCCTTGTCCCTGCCCGGGCTGTTGTCCTTGTTTGCCGGGCTGCTGTCCGGGTTTTTGCCCGGCTTGCTTTTGCATCTCATCACGAGCTTTCTGCATATTTTTGTTTAGCTGCTCCTGCATCTTACTCAATTGGGAAAGGCTTTGTTTCTTTTTGCCTTTACTTCCCGGTTTCCCATTTTGCTGAGCCTGCTGCAATTGATCCAATGCTTCATTAAGCATTAATGCCAGATTGTTGATTGACGTCATCGCAAACTGTTGATTACGGTTAGCCTCCGCGGTTCGGCGCTCACCTAAACTTTCTATAGCCTTTCCTACGTTGAAGTTGATAGCCTGTATTTCTTTATTTACCACTGACTGGATTTGCGGTACCTTTTTACTTAGAGCATAAAGACTATCCTCGATCATTTTCAGATTGTCCTTAATATCCCTCTGTTTTTGCGTTTGCAATACATAAGAAGGATCACTGGTGTTAATCCCACGTACCGCTTGCATGGTCTTTTCCTGATCAAACGAGCTGGTGACTAAGTTATCCAGAATCTCCCTAAGGGCTTTTGTATTAACCTCATTTTCCTCTTCTTCGCTTTCCTGCTGCATGGCTTCGAGCTTCTTTGAAAGCTGCTGCATTTGCTCCGCGGCCTCTTTTTGGTTTTGAGAGGCTTTTTTCTCGTCTTTTTTCTCCAGATTATCCGAGCTCTTCTGCTGCTCCTGGTCTATTTTTTCCTCTTCTTTTTCAGGATTATCAAACTCGTTTTTTTGATCGAGCTCTTCGTTCTTCTTTTCAAGCTCTTTCAAGTCTTCTTTGAGATCCTTGAAATCCTCTTTAAACTCTTTTTGCTCCTCTTTTAGTTTCTCGTTTTCAGACTTTTTATCCAGAGACTTTTCGCTAAGCTTTTCCTGCTTTTTCGAAAGCTCCTTCAACTTTTCAATTGATTCAGTAAGCTTCTGATCAAATTCAAGCTGTTTGTACAGCTCCAGGATCCGGTCAAGTTCCTTTTGCAGTGATTTATTATCAAGCTGCATTTTTGAAAGTTCCTCTTGCGTCAAAGCTTTATTGTTTTTCTCAAGCAGCTTTTCTATGTTTTTCAAGATCTCCCTGGTCTTTTCGTCCAGAACATTGTTGAACAGATCTTCGATTTGCTTTTGTTTTTCACGGATCTTGTCGTTCTGCTCTTTGTTTTCATTTTGCTCAAAGAGATTTTGCTTGTTTTCTTTTTGGATCTCTTTTACAAGTTCTTCAAGCTCCTTTTGTTTTTGAAGAAGCGCCTCCACTTGTTTCTTCTCTTCGTAGGTCAGGCTCTTTTTGTTGAGCAGGTCCTGATTTAGGCGTTTCGCTTCTTTCTCTACCTGGGAAGATTTACGAATAGCCTGCTCCATTTTTTCTTTGATCTGCTCCGAGCTTGCTTCAAGTTTCTTTTCTATCTCGCGTTCGGAGGCTACTTTAAATGTTCTGATAGCCGAGCGGCTCACTTTGGCCCCGTTAACACCGTCGTTATCATATATTTCGAAATAATATTCTATCTGATCTCCGGGGTTTGCCTTTGCTTCATTAACATTCCAAATATGGAAGAAGTTACTTTGCAGCGAATTTCTATCAAAGCTAACTGTCTTCACCTCAGGTTTTACCGGCCCAGTTACTCCTCCCGCTTGCAGAACCTTGTAGTTAAAATTCAATTTAGAAAACCCATGATCATCATTGACCTGCCCAACGAAATATAGAATTTTTGCATTAACAGAGTCTGGGCGTTCAGTAACATCTATCATCGGCATTAGATCCGGGATAACACGTAACTGGTAAGAAACAGAGTCCGAAGTCATAACCTCGTTGCTAATCGGGCGGATGTTATAGGTTAAATTCTTCATAGCGCGGTATGAAAAATTAAAGAGCCCTTTTTCAGCAGCCTGGATCCTGAACCTTTGCTTATCCATCTTAACGTCCAAATGATCGCTGCTTCGTGCGTTGAATTTCCAGTTTATCCGGGTTCCCTCCGGAACACTCAGATCTCCGGAATTTTGCAGCCGCTCATTGGTCTTATTGAGATAATCAGGATATTCCAGGAACACGTCGAAATTCAAAAGTGTTGGGCGTTCCTTCACTTTTAAGATATAATCTTCAGAACTAAACTCTCCACCGCTTAGGCGAATGGTTTTTGTTTTCTGCAGGTTTTTGAATGTATAATTAAAGCGAACTATGCTTTCTTTATCGAGTTTGAATGTGTTAGCGCCGTCTTCCAAATAAATCTCGGCCGGAATTTCATTACCGGTAAGCTTTACTTTCAGCGTGTAATCGTCACCCTGGATTGCAGACAGATTTTCATTAACCAGCTCAAAGCTAAAAGGCGCTTTTTTAATAAATCGTTTATTATAATGCAGCAGCCGGTCGGTACTTTCACTAAGAATCGAAGGTGCGGCGAAAAACACAATTACAATTGCTGCCATTGGCACCAGTGCATACTTAATATACTTCCTGTTATCTTCAATATGTACGGCAGAGCTAAACGGCACGGGGCGCAGTTCGGCAATTTTTTGATCTATGCTGGCATCAATCAGGGCCCGTTGCTGAGGGCTGACATCCGAAAGCTTCTTCAATTGTAACGTATTCAGCAATTTATCCTTCACAGGATGAAAATGATCGCCGATGATGTCGGAAGCCTGTTCATGACTTATAGTTTTTCCGAGCCTGAAATAGGACAGGAGGGGAATTACTATATAGGTTGTAAATATCGTAAGGTTACCCAGAATGAACGTATAGAAAAGAAACGTCCTCACAAGAGGGTCAAAACGCCCGTAATATTCGGCAACAGTAACTATTATAAAAGCAGCAAAAAGAGAGGTCGCCATAAAAATGGTGCCTTTAACAACTCTGTTCAGATAATATTTGCGGATAAATCCGTCAATCTTCTGAATAAGATAGGCATAATTATCTGCAGACTTGCTCATGATTAGTATTCAGGTAAATTTGTCGTATATCAAATTAACGAAAAATACCTATACAGCGTATGTAAAAATATAAAGCAGTTAGATGTTATCTGGATATTAACTTACTTTTCGCTATTTTTTCTTTAAAAGCACAACATTTGCAACCTTTCGCTCACCGGCGTGATCCCATTTCTTGTTATCGGTGGGGTAATTCACAACACCATTCCCTTCGTAACCATTGATCCATAGTGCTGTAGAGCCTCCTCCGTCAAGGTTTATTGCATCATCAGCCTTTAACCACCTGGTTAATTTTGCGAGCTCAAACAAGCTCATTCCTGCAGAGTTTTCATTCCTACCATCAACCGTTATTAATAACACCCTGTTATTTTTAGTCACGACTACAGCCGTTCTTGGATGCCTGGTCTTATTGAAAATATTGGAGTCAAGCTTTTCATCCTTTTGATCCATGATCAGCAAAGGACCGGTAACCATGACATCTTCTCCATCGAGAGACTTTTCCCAGGAAGCATTCCCGTTAAATTTTGCAATAGATAATTTCCCGTCATTAAAAACGAGTGCGGAGCTTTGGTGACCAGACCGTTCTCCATTTTTACCCAGGCGATTTTCATTTATCACCACGTCATCAGATTTAATAAAGTCGACAGATCCGCCGTTAGCAATATCAAAAAAAGTTCCGTTCAATGCAGCCAGCGAGTTAGTGTTCTTACCAAAGTCACTTGTGGTAATAAGTTTCTTAGCATCGTAACCCAGATCAAGTATCAGCTTTCTCTTGGGTTTTATTTCAAGGATGCTTACGTTCTGATTTGATCCGAATAAATTTTTATTAAACCAATGGGTTTTTAGGGTAACGCCGGAGGTGATCTTTTTCTTTTTCCAATCTGCCTTAACGACGTTAATAGAATCTGTTTTTGAAAAAACAGGGCTTAGGCAGCCCGTAATAAGCAGTGTGATGATGAATGATCTCATTATATCGGATTTATAGAGCGAAGTTATGGTTTGGCCTCAAATAAAAAAGCCCTGCCCGGGGTTAAAAAGGCAGGACTTTTAAGCGATAAAATTATTTTTTCGGATCCAGCGCATCTGCAATTCGCACAAGCGCATCATCCATGTGTGATTTAATAACAGTGTTGCTGAACTTTGGCTGAGACGCCCTGATCTGAGCTGCCAGAGCTTTCAACTCATATCTTGCCATCGGACGAATATCAGATTGAGAGGCATCCATTTGAGGAACTGCCTGACCACCAAATTGCGTTAGAGGAGCAGGCTCATTTTCATTAAGCAAATAAGACATCCGCTCGATATAAGCTCTCTGAAGATTTCTTCTGTAGGTATCGATATTTCCGCCAGTCTTTAATTCAGACCAAATGCCATTTCTTAAGTCTGCAAACAGCTCATCCATGCTGTAAGCTTCGGCACCGTTTTTCACTGAATTATCAATAACGCGGTTAAGTCTGGAGAAATCCAATATGCCGTTTAAAACACCAACCTGAGTTCTTCTTAGCCTTTCAACGATACCGGCATTATCAAATTTACTGAGAAGAGCCCGATCAAGCATCCAAACTGGTGTTGCAAACGCTTGTTCGTTGATAAATCTAACCGCACTCTTTTGCTTGGCTTGCGGTACGTGAGTATAAACAGCGCCCTTTTGTTCGTAGGTTTTATCGTCCTCGTATATTCCACCGATATTGGAACGCACGTGTCCCATGTAGCGGTTCCATTGAGCTAAGACTTCACCATAAAGCTCCTGCAGGTTATTATATGGCTGACCTTCCTCATATGTCCATTTCTCAATGTTGGGGATAATCCTCTTAAGATTCGCTATTCCATATGTTGACGCTTTAACCGCATCATCACCAAGATCTTCTGACTGTGCTCTGGGATCGATCGGATTACCGGTTTGCTGGCCATAGAAATAAGCAGGGTTACCAGCTTTTTCGATAGTCCATTTGTTTAAGGTCTTAGCTTCTTGTTCAGGAGTTTGATTGTCAAACCAGGCATAACCCCATTTGATCGCCCACTTGTCATAGTCGCCTATTCCCGGATATAATATCACGCCTTCATCGCCCGGCTGGGCGATATAGTTAAAACGAGCATAATCCATAATTGACGGAGCCGTTCCGCCCATTCTTTTAGTAAATGTTATGGAGCGCAGTGAATCAACTGGATATGCTACACTCGATCCGAAATTGTGCGGCAAGCCAAGAGTGTGACCAACTTCGTGCGAAGACACAAAACGAATCAACTGGCCCATGATCTCATCTTTAAACCTTGGAGTACGCGCGTCAGGGTTAATGGCTGCAGTCTGCACAAAGAACCAGTTTCTAACCAGGTTCATAACGTTATGATACCAGCCGATATCGGATTCCATTATTTCTCCTGAACGCGGATCCGAAATGTGCGGACCGTATGCGTTTGCAATATTTGAAGCAAAATATCTTATAACAGAATACCGTGCATCTTCCGGAGACCAGTCAGGATCGTTTGCTGGCGGTTCTATTGCAGTAATTGCATTTTTAAAACCAGCAGCTTCGAATGCAACATTCCAATCTTTAACACCCGCAATTAGATAAGGTCTCCATTTTTGTGGTGTTGCCGGATCGATGTAATAAACGATCTGTTTTTTGGGCTCCACAAGCTCGCCGCGTTTGTATGCTGCCGGATCCTTCGGCTCCAGTTTCCAGCGATGAATGTATCTTGTAACCTGAGCTTTTTGAGCATCCAGACCATAATCTGTCTGGCTCTGTCCAAAAAATCCAACCCTGTCATCAGCCAAACGAGCTTTGAAAGGAACTTTTGGAAGCAAAAGCATTGAGTTATGGATCTCTACTGTCATTGAACCAATCGATTTATCGCCGGGAGGGTCAGTAGCACGGTAGGTTTTTAAAGACCTTACTTCAATATTTATTGGGAACGACTTTATGGTATCCACATAAGTGCGGGTCTCATCCATTGTTGTGATCTTGTAGAGCGTACGCAAGCTTTGAGGAAGCCCAAGTGATTGAACATCTTTAGTATAAAGATCTGTAACATCTATAACAACAGAACTTGAATCAGCATTTATAGCTTTAATATCAAACGATGAGAGCACAGCGTCAAGGTTTGAGTTTTTCACAGCTTCAAACATGTCTGTTCCCTTTCCAGCCACATTTCTGTAGGAAGGAATACGAATAAACACCTGTTTGTCGCGCCTTTGCCACTTCCAAACTTGTTCGTTTAATTCTTCACCCCCGTAGGTTCCATCAACGGTTGGTGTTTTTGCATAGCGCGTAACCACAAGCATTTCACGTTCAAAAAGAGAATCGGGAATCTCAAAAAAGTATTTGCTGTCCAGACGGTGTACCTTGAACAGGCCCTTATCGGTTTTGGCCTTGTCGGTTATGACTTCTTTGTAAGGCCTTATACCTGTTTTGGGCGCAGCAGATGCTGGCGCAGGAGTTGAAGTTGTGGCGGGTTCAGGTGCGGGATTTGTCGGCCTTCGATTTTGCGCCAGCAAATCATTGGTGCTTAAATTTACCAATAATGCCGCAAACAGCGCATACCGGATATAGGTTAAATCTTTTGTCATAAATTTATAAGGGGTTAGCTAAAATGCAATCTACAAATGTATTATTTGCGGGTAATAAGGACTGTAATTGGCAAGTAATTTATTTGCGATATAAGGGTCAAATCCGTCTTTTCAGGGTTAGGATGATTCGTTCCCGATCCCGGCTGCTTTTACTGCCATTCGGAAGGATGTCAAGAATAAAACTGCGGTCAGCCTTTGACCGGAACAGGTTATCTATTTCCGAAGGGCTCATCTCACTTACAGGCTTGAAATTTATGGCAAGAATTTCATCGTCTTTGCGTAATCCCGCTTCATCGGCCGAGGAACCAGGCTCTACACGGCTGACAAACATCCTATCGAATTTATCGCCGGCCGAGGTCAGTTCCAAACCACTCATATCATGTTCAAATGGTTCGGTAAGGACGATACCGGGTTTTATATACAGCGCAGATTCATTATAGTCGAAAATTACGTTAAACCTTTTAAGGATAGTGATCCCCATGTTGCCGTTCCTGCTTACCGAATATACCTTCGAGCCAACGTCGTCATAATCCGGAAAGGCAGCAATGACATTATTCAGAGTGTATTTCCCAAGGCTAAGCGATTTAACCCGGCTGATATAACCACTTATCGGGCCGGTCAGGCCTATTCCAAGATTCCCCGCAATATTAACTTTTGGAACCTCAAAAGGAACACCGCCATTTGTTTCAAGTGAGATCGGGTGGCCTGCCCCAGTGTCAAGAATCAATTTGGCGGCAATTTTTTCTCCGGAGGTAAGTTGTATGTTGGAGATCAGATAGGGCTTCCTGTCTTCAATCATGAGCGGGACCCGGTATCCCTTTCGGGGGATATAAGCGGTTTCTGGCCTGTATATTGTCAGCGTGCTTAATGTGAAATTTATCTTAACAATAAAGCTGCTAAAAAACTCATATCCTATTAGTCCATGAACCGGCATTCCCACGTAGTTCGAAAGCTCGAAAATGTCTTTTTTAAGAATTGCCGCCGATAAGGATTTTGCTGTCGTGCTTCCAAAACCAACTTCGATCGATGGGGTTACAAAAGCACTAAGCGGTTCGCCATCTCCAAATCCGGTGATATTTATGCTTCTGAGGTTTTTTATAGAAACAGAGTCGATAAGTTTGGGATCGGATATCAGGAAAAGCCCTACTCCTGTGTCTAGAACGAAATTAAACGGTCCCTTCCCATTTACCATGAGCTTAATGATCATTAGATTCTTGACCATTTTAAACGGAACAATTTCCTTTTTGCGCTTGCCGGGAAACTCAAATCTTTGGGCAAACACTTCGTTTAAAGTCAAAACAAAGCCAAGCATCACGATAAGAGATTTTATCATAAAAGTTCGTGAAGAACAACCAATCCGATGATCAAAAGGACTACGCATGATGCATAAACAAGTTACGGCATAAAACTTTAATCCCGTTCAAATCTTTGTAATTCTTATTAATTGTTTTCTACTTTTAATTATGAGAATAAGACTACCGATAGTACTGGCACTGCTTGCATTTTGCTTTCAAAATATTAATGCAAAACCAATTCGACCAGGTAAGATACTTAAGATGATTAGAAACTCGCCTGTTTTGCAGCAGCATTATACTGGATTTGCACTCTATGACCTGACAGAGAAAAAGATGATCGCGCAGCAAAATGGCGACAAGTATTTCACCCCTGCTTCAAACACCAAGTTATTCACGTTTTATGCCGGCTTGAAGCTTCTCAAAGATTCGATCGCAGGACTGCAATATATTGAGAAGGGTGATTCACTGATATTCTGGGGGACCGGGGATCCAACGTTCTTAAATTCAGATTATAAAAAACAACCAGTCCTTGAAAAATTAAAAGGGAGCAATAAAAAGATCTATTGGGCAACGGGCAGATATACCAGTCCATTTTATGGCACGGGATGGACATATGATGACTATAACGAATATTATCAGCCCGAGATCTCGGAGCTCCCGGTTTATGGGAATATAATCCTATTTACCCATAATGGCAATCAGTTAGTATCATATCCTGAATTCAACAGGAATAGCCCGTTTCAGCTTTCATCGGATCCAAAAAGAAAAACAGGCCCCTTCAGGATAAACAGAGATATACTGACGAACGATTTCTATCAGCCAGTCGTTCCCGTTCCTGCAAATTTTAATCAAGTTATTCCCTTTAAAGTTAGTGTTCCCACGATCAGTACGATTCTAAAATCCCATCTCCCTAATTTTTCGGGTACAGTAGATTATCCTCTTCCAGCCAGCTATAAAACTTGGTATAGCGTGCCGGCTGATACCCTATACCGGGATATGCTTTTGCCCAGCGACAATTTTATTGCCGAACAATTCCTGCTAAACATAGCCGCAACAAACGGCCTTGAAATGAATACTCCGGTAGTCATCGACCATGTCATTAAGACTTTACTTCAGGATCTTCCGGATAAGCCTATTTGGGTTGACGGTTCAGGGTTGTCCAGACAGGATCTTTTTACACCCCGATCGATCGTGCGTCTTTGTGAGAAAATATATGAGGCTACAAGGGATGAGAAGCGGCTTTTTAATATGTTGCCCAATGGCGGTAAAACAGGAACCCTCCGAAATTTGTATAAGTCTGAAGAACCATTCGTTTTTGCGAAAACAGGAAGCCTGTCAAATAACCATAATCAAAGCGGGTATTTGATCACTAAAAAGGGAAAGAAGCTTGTCTATTCCTTTATGAACAACAATTTTGTGAAGCCAACTTCTGACGTAAGAAATGAGATGGAGCGAATTATAACTTACATTCATCAAACCTATTAATCATGAAGAAGCTCATTTATATTTTTTCTTTTTCGTTAGTTTTTGTTTTTGCCTGCTCGGCAACTAAAACCGAGCCGGTGGAATGCGCACAAATGATCTGCACACAGGAATTCAGAATGGTGCAGGTTAAGTTCAAAGATGCGGCAGGAAATCCGGTGACGGTCAAAGATTATTCAGCTATCAATAAGCGAACCGGCACGAGCACAGTGCAAAATAATGAACCAGTCACGGTAAATAATCAGGGAATTTATACTGTAGCGAGTGATGCAGATGTTAAAAAGCTATCAGAGGCTGGTGACGTCATAACTGTTAGTGCAACTCATCCTACAACAAATAATAAAGTGACTGCGGAATTTGTTGTTAACGGAGGTAAATGTGCATGTCATATTAACAAAGTTTCAGGACCTTCTGAAGTTATACTTTAGATCACGTTTTGACCTTATCTGTTCCTTCATAGGTTTTATCATGGTCCTGAGCTGGTAAAACCTTTACTTTTTTTTCTTCTTCAATTTGCAAAACAAGCACTGCATATTCTGCCGGCTTTATTTTTGCCCCATAGCGATCTGCATATACTTGGGTGAATTCGGCCCCAAAAAACAATATCGCTGAAGTGTAGTAGACCCAAATCAGGATTACAATTAACGATCCTGCTGCACCATACACAGATCCGGGCCCAACCTGCTCAATGTATAGTCCGATCAAGAACTTCCCGATCATAAATAATAAAGCAGTAAAGTACGCTCCCATTTTAACATCCTTCCATTCTATTATCACATCAGGCAGGAATTTAAATATGATCCCAAATAGTGAAGAAATTACAATAAAGGTCAACAGAACATTAACTCCATTAATGACCAGCAGCGTTATGTCGGGAAAATAAATTTGAAGTTTAGCACTTAACGCTAATACAATCCCATTAATAACCAGCGAAACAATTAGGAGAAATCCCAATCCAATGACCATTGAGAAAGAAAGAACGCGGTTCGTAACCATTTTTAGCCAGCCCTTTTTTGGCTTCGCTCGAACCCGCCAGATTTTATTGATTGAATCCTGTATTTCGATAAAAACGCCGGTAGTACCTATAAAAAGGGTAATTGATCCAATAATTATTGCAAATGTAGATTCTTGATTATCAGAGATATTTTTAATTGTTTCCTGAATTTGTATCGCTGCATCCGGCCCGACAAATTTATTTAGTTCGGCAAAAATTTTACCTTGCGCAGCTTCTTTCCCATAAAAAATTCCAGCTAAAGATACGACAATCAACAGAAGGGGCGCGATTGCGAAGATTGTGTAATAAGCCAGGGCGGCACTCATACTCAGAGCATTATCGTCTAAAAAAGCATTAAATGCCTTATAGATTAGCGGACCGGATTTATTTAACTTAAACTTTTCCTTTTTTTCCATGACTGTTTATTGCTTCAAGATGTTTAAGAATGAAACTGTTTTAATAGATTTGAAAATATATAGGATTATCTTGTATAATACAAATAATAACTGACTATAAGCCATGAAAAAGCTATTTACACTACTCATCGCTTTCATTGGTGTGTCGAGTTTTTTGTATGCTCAATCTCCTGCGGCCAAAACATGCATTTACATTGTTCGCCATGCCGAAAAGGATGTATCCGATCCTAAAAATTCAGATCCTTATCTGAGTATGGATGGAAACGTACGAGCTAAGGCACTGGCCGCTACCCTTAAGAGGGAGAAATTTGCTGCCATATATTCAACGAAATATAAGCGTACCACTCAAACTGCGGCCATTGTAGCCGAGAAGAACAAAGTGCCAATAGTGTTTTATAACCCTGTGGATCCAAAAGTTCTGGCAGAGCTAATAAAAACAAAATATAAAGGACAAAAAGTCCTGATAGTCGGTCACTCTAACACGGTTCTCGAATTAACTGAAGCATTTGGTGTCATCCGTCCACTTGCAGTCCTGACAGATGACGATTACGATTTCATCTTTAAAGTGGAAGTGGATCATACTGGATTTGCATCTCTAACCACTGGAAATTACGGTAAGCAGCATCACACTTCGGTGATCAAAAAATAGCCCTTTTAAATTGGAAGAAAAGTCTTTTTTTAGTGGTACTGCCTACCTGGGTATGCCTTTTAATGAAAAATTCAAGCAACTGGTTTTCGAAGGTATTGATCGCTATGGTATAAATTTCGGAGCGTCAAGAAATAACAACGTAACGGTGGATGTTTTCGCTCAAGCTGAAGCTGAAGCGGCGAAGCGAAGCCATGCCGAAGATTCGATAATTGTATCCAGCGGCTATCTCTCTGCGCAGCTCGTTATTCAGCATTTCCTGGGTAAATACAAATTTATTTATGCCCCCGACACACATCCTGCTTTGTGGGTTGGACAGCCGCAACCCCCGAAAATTAGTTTTCGCGAGTGGACAAAACAAGCAATAAATGAAGTAAACAGTTCAGATGAACCTGTACTCCTTATTACAAACTCACTCAACAATCTTTTCCCTGAAATTTATGAGTTCGACTGGCTGAGTAAAATTGAACCCCGCCGAAAAGTCTGCCTCTTGATTGATGATTCGCACGGACTGGGAATTACGGGTGAGAACGGTGAGGGAGCTTATGTAAGGATCCCTAAATTGCCAAACGTTGAAACGATAATCATTGCTTCTATGGCAAAGGCGATAGGTCTCGACGCAGGAGTCATTCTGGGAACAAAGAAGATCATCAATAATTTAAGAACTTCGCCCGTTTACGCTGGTGCATCGCCACCATCGCCGGGGCTATTATCTGCTTACGTAAACGCTTTTGGCATCTATCAGGAAGAACTTGAAAAACTTCGGGCCAATATGAAGTTCTTCCGAAGCTTCATCGAAGACAAAAAGGGCTTGTATTATTTAAAGGATTTCCCGGTCTACCTGATCAACGATGCAAACGCTGCAGATTACCTGGCTTCAAAAGGAATTTTAATTTCATCTTTTGCTTACCCAGATCCAACAGGTAAAGTCTTGAACCGGGTGGTTATCAATAGTGCTCATACAAAGGAAGAGATGAGAAAGGTGGTAGAAGCGATTATTGAGATGAAAGAACAAAGAACAAGGATTAAAGACAACTAACATAACTATTAAATTTAACGTTGCAGTGGCCAACACATGTCTTTATTCTTTGCTCTTTGTTCCTTGCTCTAGTTACAGCTCCTCAAAGGCAATATCCATTAATTCAAAATCCTTCCACCCCTTAAAATCGAAATGCCACCATTCATTATACATCACTTGGAAACCGTTACGTTCCATCACGCCTATCAAGAGGTCACGGTTCTTGATAACCTCAGCGGGTAGATCTTTGTAATCAGGGCTTGCGGCAGCTTCAAAGCTATCATATGGAGTGGGCATGTTCAAATCTTTTCCCGTCTTCAGGTTGATGATGGTCAGGTCCACAGCACAACCGCGGTTATGTCTCGATCCATCTTTGGGATTTGCAACAAAATTCTTATCAGATGCGAGGTCGAAGAATTTAACCGTGACACTGTAGGGCCGGTATCCGTCGAATATTTTAAGACCCAGCCCCGATCTTTTCAGTTCAGCCTGGACTTTCTTTAAGGAGTTAGCAACTGGCAGCCTGGCGAAGGCCCGAGCTTGTTTATAGACTGCCTGTTTGGCAAAATTATTTTTTGTAGCGTACCGGATATCAAGTTTAAGTCCCGGAATATACTTCTTCAGTTCAACTAATTGTTTGTCAGGGTTCTCGGCAACAGACTTCTTGTAATCGGCTAAATTATTGATTATAGCTAGACTGAAAGGGTTGGCTTTCTGAGCGTAGATCTGAGAAGAGATTAAAACGCAAATAACAACGAGAAGTTTTTTTATCATCGGCTAGATACTATCAGAAGATCGAGATCTTTAACCGGGATATTAAAACGTTCGGAAAGGTCCTTGTTAGTTAGTTTACCCTGATATAAATATGTGGCGTTTCGAATCCCCGGTCTTTCCCAGATCAGATTCATTACCCCGCCCATCTCACCTATATCTAGTAAGATCGGAGTAAAAATATTTGTGAGTGCATAAGTAGCGGTGCGTGATACGCGTGAAGCAATATTAGGAACGCAATAGTGGATCACATCATATTTTCTGAAGGTCGGAACAGTGTGGTTGGTAACCTTTGATGTTTCAAAACAGCCCCCCTGATCTATGCTGACATCAATTACCACTGAGTTTGGTTTCATTTTGCTGACAGTTTCTTCCGACACAATACATGGACTTCGGCCATGGCTGGCACGAATGGCACCAATGGCGACATCACAATTTCGGATGGCTTTCTGCAAAACTACTGGCTGTATCACAGATGTGAAGACCCGGGTTCCTATATTATTTTGAAGCCGGCGTAACCTATATATAGAGCTGTCAAAAACTTTCACTTCTGCTCCAAGGGCTATGGCTGTTCTGGCAGCGTATTCACCAACCGTACCGGCACCCAGGATAACAATTTCTGTAGGAGGTACGCCGGTAATACCGCCAAGCATCAGCCCTTTTCCTTCGAGCACATTACTTAAGTATTCTGCTGCAATAAGCACTGAAGTTGCCCCTACAATCTCACTCATTGCCCGAACTACGCTCAGCACGTTACCTTCGTCCCGAAGATACTCAAACGAAAAAGCGGTAACCTTCTTTTTCATAAGTGACTGAAGAAATTCAGCTTTCATTGAGGACATTTGAAGTGCAGAGAATAGAACTTGTCCCATTTTCATCATCTCAACTTCGTCTTCAGTTGGCGGAGCGATTTTAATAATGATGTCGGCTTTGTAAACCTCCTTTTTATCGTATACGATGCGGGCTCCCTGCTCACTGTAATGATCATCATTAAAGTTTGCTGCTAAACCAGCGCCGGCTTCAATAAAAACCTCGTGGCCGTTTTGAATTAATAGGCCAACAGATAAAGGGGTCAGCGCGATCCGGTTTTCCTGGAAAGAAGTTTCTTTTGGAATACCTATGAACAGGTCGTTCTTCTTATTTTTTACTTCCAACATTGCTTCCTGCGGCTGCATCATGGCCTGTTTTGCAATGTCAGATAATTCACTCATCATAAAATGTCAATAGGGATTGGAAGGTACGAAAATTTTAAAAAAGGATGAAGTCTTAATTGACAACAAATAGCTCAAACTTTACGCGCTTTTATCGTTCTTTCTTTTCCTTCATCCTGATCAATCACCACTTCTATATAATTTGCTGGCCACAGGCCTTCAACCTTGTCCGGCCATTCTATAAAACAATAATTTCCAGAGTATAAATATTCCTCGAACCCCATATCGTAGGCCTCGGTTTCATTTTTGATACGGAAAAAATCAAAATGAAATATCTTCCCGTTTGTAGATTCATATTCATTAACTAATGAGTACGTGGGGCTGGAGATACTGTCCTTCGCGCCGAGGTGAACGCAAAGTGCTTTTATAAATGTAGTTTTTCCTGCACCCATATGTCCTTCAAAAAGAAAGATCTTTTCCCCGGAAGAAAACTCCAATAATTGCTTTGCAGCATCAGGAAGTTCTTTTATATCCTGAACACGAATTTCCATGTCGTAAAAATAGAAAATAAGCTATTGATCTCTGGCTATTTGGGACTATAGGTTACGTAGGGTACTATCACCTCCTCTAGAGAAATGCCTCCATGCTGGAACGTTTCATTAAAGTAATTTACAAATTGATTATAGTTATTAGGGTATACGAAGTAGCCATCTTCTTTAGCGAAAATGAATCCGGAGCTCATGTGAAGCTTTGGCAGCATTGCCTCATGAGGATTTTTAACATGGAATACCTCTTTGGAGTTAAAGTTCAGATTCTTACCCTGTTTATAGCGCAGGTTTGAATTGGTATTTCTATCGCCGACCACTTTGCTAGGATGCTTTACGCGAATCGTTCCATGATCGGTAGTGATTATAAGCTTGATATCTTTTTGAGCCAGTTTCTTTAACGCGTCAAGCAATGGAGAGTGAACAAACCAGGAAAGTGTTAATGAACGGTACGCTGCTTCATCATTGGCAAGTTCCCGGATCATGGCCATATCTGTCCGTGCATGAGAAAGCATATCAACAAAATTGTACACGATCACATTTAAATCGTTTCCCATCAGATTATTGATATTCTCATTAATCGCTTTACCCTGTTCATAAGTGAGGATCTTATTATAAGAGTATTTGCATTCCTTGCGCATTACACGCTGAATCTGATCCGCAAGGAATTTTTCCTCAAATAAGTTTTTCCCGCCCTCATCTTCATCATTCTGCCACATATCCGGAAAACGGCGTTCCATTTCAAGCGGCATTAGTCCTGAGAAAATTGCATTTCTGGCGTATTGGGTAGCCGTCGGAAGAATACTGTAATAACTGTCCTCTTCGTCAACGCGGTAATAATCAATCAGAATAGAATTGATCATTTTCCACTGATCATATCTCAGATTATCTATCAGTATAAAAAATGTAGGCTTTTTCGCTTCGAGCGAAGGGAATACCTTTTTTGTAAATAATTGATTTGATGTGATAGGCCCATCCTGCGGATTCTTAAGCCAGCTCAAATAATTCCTTTCAACAAATTTTGAGAACTGTACGTTCGCCTCAGCTTTTTGAACGGTTAATATTTCATGCATTCCCTCATCTTCCAAAGTTTCAAGAGAAAGCTCCCAGTAAACCAATTTTTTGTAGACATCCACCCACTCCGAATGACTTAGGTTATCGTTGAGCGTCATTCCTAGTGTCCTGAAATCCTGTTGATAGGCCATCGAAGTCTTTTCGCTGACAAGCCGCTTATTATCAATAAGTTTTTTGATAGTCAAAAGTATTTGTTTGGGATTAACCGGCTTAATAAGGTAGTCGTCTATTTTAAATCCGATCGCATCCTCCATCATATACTCTTCCTCATTTTTTGTGATGAGCACGATGGGTACGTCCGGGTCGATGGTCTTTATTTTCGCGAGCGTTTCCAAACCCGTAAGCCCGGGCATATTTTCATCGAGAAAAACAAGGTCGAAATTCTCGGCTTTAAAACAATCTAAAGCATCGTTACCATTTGTGACTGTTTTTATCTTGTATCCTTTTTCGTTCAGAAATAGTATATGTGGTTTGAGCAAGTCGATTTCGTCATCGGCCCATAAAATGTTGGTTTCCTGCATTTGAATGTAAATTTTAGCAATATAAGTGCGATGAACTTTTTTAACAGCTCAATTGTCATTAAAATTAACAATTTTTGTGCCTTAGGGTTCTAAAGATTGAATAAGAAGAAAATAATTAATGATCCGGTTTATGGATTTATCACAATTCCTTCGGAATTGGTGTTCGATCTTATCCAGCACCCTTATGTTCAGCGGCTCCGTTATATCAAGCAGCTTGGAATGACACACCTGGTTTATCCAGGAGCTTTACACACCCGGTTTCATCATGCAATCGGGGCTATGCACCTGATGAGCCTTGCGATCGAAACTATTAAAAGCAAGGGTCAGGCAGTCTCTCCTGAAGAGGAAGAAGCAGTAACAGTAGCCATTCTTTTACATGATATTGGTCATGGGCCATTTTCACATGCGCTTGAGCATACCATAGTAGAAGGGATATCCCATGAACACATTTCCAAACTTCTCATGGATGAGCTTAACCAGGAGTTTGATGGAAAGCTTCATCTGGCTCTTGAGATTTTTAATGACCGTTATCACAAAAAATTTCTTCATCAATTAGTATCCGGGCAGCTTGATATCGACCGCATGGACTATCTCAACCGGGACAGCTTTTTTACAGGAGTATCCGAAGGGGTGATCAGCTTTGACAGGATAATTAAAATGCTGGACATTGTAGATGATCAGCTGGTGGTTGAAGAAAAAGGTATTTATTCTATTGAGAAATTCCTGATAGCACGCAGGCTGATGTATTGGCAGGTGTATTTGCATAAAACAGTTATCGCCGCAGAGCAAATGCTCGTCAAGATCCTCGAAAGAGCAAAAGAAATTTCGGGACAGGGTAGAGAGCTATTTGCAAGCCCTTGCTTCGCCTACTTTCTGAACAACTCAATAAGCATGGATGATTTCAGGGATGATCCGCGAAATTTGGAACGGTTTACAAAACTCGACGACAACGACATATTTACCTCTATCAAGGTATGGTGTGACGACGAGGACCTTATTCTATCTACTCTTTGCAAACATTTGATACAGCGTAATCTTTACCAGGTTGAGATAACAAACGAGCCTCCTTCTGTTGAAAGAATTAATGATCTGGCAGGAAATGCAATAAACGAATACGAAATCGAAGACGATGACACTTCTTATTTCGTATTTACAGATACAATAAGGAACAATGCCTACAGCGTTGGTAACGGAAGCATTAAAATATTGATGAAAGACGGTTCCATACAGGATATCACCACGGCATCTGATAATTCAAATCTGGAAGCATTAGTTAGGACGGTTCAGAAATATATACTTTGTTATATCAAAGAGGTGAAACTATTTAACAATTGACATGTCTTAACCTGAATATACATACCACCACAAAATTTGTTCCTTAACTAATAACATCTAAATTTGCCGAATGCAATTAACTGCACATCAGATTGGAGTATTACTGGAAGGTACTGTAGAAGGTAATCCTGAGGTTGCAGTAAATCAGCTCTCAAAGATTGAGCAAGCCCAGGAGGGTTCACTATCTTTTTTGGCCAACACAAAATACGAGCAGTACATTTATACCTCTCAGGCATCTGTAATTATTGTCAATGAGGACTTTATACCATCTCAGCCAGTAAATGCCACACTAATTAAGGTTAAGAACTCGTACAGCGCTTTTTCACTTCTGCTGGAGAAGTACGATGAAATGATAAAGTCTGACAAAAAGGGAATTGAAGACTACAGCTTTATTCATCCTACAGCAAAAATAGGCAAAGACGTTTATATCGGCTCATTTTCATACATCGGCCCCAATGTCAAAATAGGCGATGGCAGTAAGATCTACCCCAATACTTATATTGCAGATAATGCAGTTATTGGTAAGGACGTAACCTTATATGCAGGCGTCAAGGTTTATTTTAATTGTGAAATAGGAGACAAAAGCATAATTCACTCCGGTGCAATCATTGGTGCGGATGGCTTTGGTTTTGTGCCAGATGGACAGGGGAGCTATCGTAAAGTAAGCCAGATAGGGAATGTAATTGTGGAGGAAAATGTTGAGATAGGTTCAAATACAACCGTTGACCGGGCTACGATGGGTTCAACCATTATTCGTAAAGGTGTGAAGCTTGATAACCTGATCCAGATCGCTCACAATGTTGAAATCGGAGCAAACACAGTTATTGCTGCTCAAACAGGAGTATCGGGAAGCACTAAGATCGGTGAGAATTGTGTAATTGGTGGACAAGTAGGTATTGTGGGCCATATCACAATTGCAAACGGATCAAACATTGGTGCCAAATCAGGAGTGAATAACTCTATAAAGGAAGAAAATATGAGTTGGAACGGAGTTCCCCTGGGAACTTACCGAGACTCACTGAAAGTCCAGGTGGTTATGAAAAGATTACCCGAACTTGAGAAGAGGATTCTTGAGCTCGAAAAAATTATAAAAGACCAAATAAAGTAGTCAGCCTGCCAAGCTGATTAACATTGATGCTATGAATGTAAAACAAAGAACAATTAAATCTGAGATCTCGGTTACAGGAGTTGGATTACATACGGGCCATGTAGCTACGATGACATTCAAACCTGCACCAGAAAACCATGGCTATAAATTTAGACGAATAGACCTTCCGGGATCTCCGGTAATAGATGCGGATGTCGATAATGTTACCGATACGTCACGAGGAACTACTATTTCCCAAAACGGCGCCAGTGTCAATACTGTTGAGCACGTCCTTGCTAGTCTGGTTGGAGCAGAGGTTGACAATATCATAATTGAACTTGATGGGCCTGAGACCCCGATCATGGATGGAAGCTCTATTATGTTCATGGAGGCTTTGGAAAAAGCTGGCATTATTGAACAGGAGGCGTATCGCGAGTATTACACCATCCCGCACAACATTCATTACTCAGAACCAGACCGTAAGGTTGAAATGGTTGCTATGCCACTTGACGACTACAGGTTTACCTGTATGATCGATTATAACTCCCCTGTTTTGGGTAGCCAGCACGCGGCGATCACCACTATTTCTGAATTCAAAAAAGAAATAGCTTCCTGCAGAACATTTTGTTTTCTGCATGAACTAGAAATGCTTTTAAAACACAACCTTATTAAAGGCGGAGACCTTAATAACGCCATAGTTGTTGTCGACAAGCAGGTGAGTAAGGATGAATTGAAGATTTTGGCAAAGCTTTTTAACCGCGATGATATTGATGTAGCAAAAGAAGGTATTCTGAATAATATAGAGCTTCGCCACCAAAACGAACCAGCCCGCCACAAGCTTTTAGATATGATTGGCGACCTGGCTTTAGTTGGTGTACCGCTTAAAGGCCACATTATGGCAGCACGTCCTGGCCATGCCGCGAATATTGCTTTCGCAAAGAAGATTAAAGCACAGATCAAAAAGGAAAAGAGCAAAAAACACGTGCAGATCTATAACCCTAATGCAACACCGTTGTATGATGTGGTCCAGATCATGAACATGCTTCCACACAGACAGCCCTTTTTGTTTATTGATAAGATCCTCGAACTATCCAAAACTTATGTCGTGGGTGTGAAGAACGTCACCATGAACGAGGAGTTTTTCAAAGGACATTTTCCCGGTGCTCCGGTAATGCCCGGTGTCATCCAGATCGAAGCAATGGCTCAAACTGGCGGTATTCTCTTGCTGAGCACAGTACCGGATCCCAAGAACTACCTGACCTATTTTCTAAAAATAGATAAAGTGAGATTCCGTGCGCAAGTATTACCGGGAGATACTATTATATTTAGATGCGATCTAATGGAACCCATCAGACGGGGGATATGTCAGATGAAAGGTGTGGGTATGGTTGGTGAAAAGGTGGTTGTGGAGGCGGAAATGATGGCACAAATTACCAGAGTTAAAGAAAGTGATGTAACCGTATGATCCAGCCACTAGCATATATCCATCCGCAGGCAACGATTGCTGAAAATGTAGTTATAGAGCCGTTCGTTACCATTTACAAAGATGTTGTTATCGGCGAAGGCACGTGGATAGGATCTAACGTTACAATCATGGACGGAGCCCGGATCGGTAAGAATTGCCGGATATTTCCCGGTGCTGTTATCTCGGCACAGCCTCAGGATATGAAATATAAAGGCGAAGCCTCGACGGTCACGATAGGCGATAATACAATCGTCAGAGAATGTGTTACCCTAAACCGCGGAACGGCACTTGATAAAAACACGACAACGATTGGCGCAAACTGTCTTCTAATGGCCTATGTGCATGTGGCCCACGATTGTGTTATAGGCGATAATGTAATCATAGCAAATTCTGTTCAGCTAGCCGGACATATTGAAGTTCAGGATTTTGCTTTTATAGGAGGAGCATCTGCTGTTCATCAGTTTGTTTCTATTGGTGCACATTCTATCATTTCGGGTGGATCACTTGTTCGTAAAGATGTGCCGCCATATACTAAAGCCGGCCGTGAGCCCCTTTCTTATGTTGGGATTAATTCTGTGGGATTAAGAAGACGAGGATTCACTTCTGAGCAGATCAATGAGATTCAGGATATCTACAGGACCATATTCCTGAAAAAATTCAATATTAGCCGTGCCCTGGATATTATCGAAACCGAACGTGAGCCAACAGAAATCAGAGATGAGATTCTTGATTTCATTCGTAACTCCAACCGCGGAGTAATGAAGGGATTCGGAAGCGGAGTTTAGGCGAAAATTACCAATGAAAATCATCCTGGAAAACATCGGAAGGCGCTTTAACCGCGAGTGGATTTTCAGGAATGTAAATTATACTTTTGAGAGCGGAAACGCTTACGCCATTCTGGGAGCGAATGGAAGCGGTAAATCAACACTTTTACAGGTAATTTCAGGCAGCCTTACCAGCTCGGAAGGCGCGGTCAATTATTCGCAGAACAGTGTATCGATCGATATCGAAAACGTTTTTCCAGAATTAAGCCTTGCTGCCCCCTACCTGGATCTTATCGAGGAATTTTCACTCAGCGAACACATCGACTTTCATTTCCAGTTCAAAAAATACCGGGAAGGGTACGATAAAAAAACGCTGATATCCCTTCTTAACTTGCAGCATTCAGAACATAAAGCCCTGAAGAACTTTTCGTCCGGGATGAAACAACGTGTTAAGCTTGCCCTGTCCTTTTGCGCCGACACAAAAGTGCTTTTGCTTGATGAACCAACGTCAAACCTTGACCAGCAAGGCGTTGAATGGTACCTCTCGCTTATAAAACAGTTCTCAACTGAACGTCTCGTGATCGTTTGTTCCAATCAGGAATATGAATACGCCTTTTGCGGTCAGAACATAAGCGTCGAAGCATATAAATAGTCCTCTCTACCTGGTGCTTTGAAAATTAATTTTTTAGCCATATCTTTGCCGCTCGAAACCACTAACGTATCATGGCAAAAGCGTCAGAAATTAAAACAGGTAATATTTTAAGGTATAACGGCGAATTAGTAACCGTTGACGAGATCGTTCACCGTACACCAGGTAAAGGCGGCGCTTTTTACATCGGCAAATTCAGGAACATCAAAACCAGTAAAACTGTTGAAGCACGTCTTGGTACGGATGAGCAGGTAGAAATCTGTCGCGTGGAAACAAGTGATTATCAATATCTGTACGAAGAAGGTGATTATTTCGTGGTAATGGATAACACTTCCTTTGAGCAGTTTAGCATCGAAAAAACTTTGTTTGGTTCGGCTGCTAGATTCCTGAAGGAAGGTATGAACGTTATTGTTTCTTTCGAAAGTGAAGAACCAATTATGGCTCAGGCTCCTACAAACGTTGAGCTTGAAATTGTATATACCGAGCCTGCAGTAAAAGGAGATACGTCTACAAATGCACTAAAAAGCGCTACTGTTGAGACAGGTATTGAAATCAAAGTGCCTTTGTTTGTTAATCAGGGTGACAAAGTTAGAGTTGATACCCGTACTGGTGATTATATAGAAAGAGTTAAATAGTATTTCATAGTTTAGTTTTAGGTTGATTACACGGTCTTTCCAGAAGTGGAGAGGCCGTTTTTTATTGACTATATTTTAGCAGAGTTTTATACATTAGTAGTGTGGACAAATCTACACTAAGGCAACAATTTTTAGAACTGCGACTTAATATCCCCCGGTCAAGGTATTGGATGCTAACGGATGAAATAATGGAGCAGGTTGCCCTTATCGACTGGGCTAAATCAAAGCTTGTTCACGTTTTTCTGCCAATCAGGAAACACAACGAGATCGACACTTTTTCAATCCTGAATTATTTTAAACTCGAATATCCAAATCTAAAGATCGTTGTTCCGCGGACTGATTTCAAAAGTCTTTCCATTACGAATATTCTATACGATCATGAGTACACCATACTCGGCAGAAATAAATATGATATTCCTGAACCTATTCATGGGAAAGAAATTTCATCGGAGAATATTGATATCGTGTTTGTTCCCCTGCTCGCCTGCGATTTAAAGGGTAATCGTGCAGGATATGGGAAAGGATTTTATGACCGGTTTTTATCTGGTTGCCGATCTGATGTGAAAAAGATAGGCTTATCTTTTTTCGATCCCATAGAAGAGATCAGTGATGTTAATGAATTTGACATACCCCTTGATTTGTGCATTACGCCTGGTAAAACCTGGGTGTTTAATAAATAATTAAGATCGGTTATTTAGAATATCAAAAGGCTAGTTCGAGCAGAACGGGGCAATGATCTGAGTGGCGCGCTTCCGGCAAAATGGCTGAACGTTTGATATTGTCGCGCAGGCCTTCGGCTACCATATTATAATCGATACGCCAGCCGAGATTTTTCATTCGTGCATTTGCCCTATAGCTCCACCAGGTATAATTATGAGGCTCGGAGTTCAGATGGCGAAAACTGTCAACAAATCCGGTATTTATAAAATTCTCCATCCATTCTCTTTCTGCAGGCAAGAATCCGGATGAATTCGCATTGGATTTTGGGTTGTGAATATCGATCGCCCTATGGCAAATGTTATAGTCGCCTGAGATCACCAGCTTTGGATGATCTATCTTGATTTTATCAGCGTAATCCTGGAAGTCCTCTAAAAACCTGTATTTAAATAGCTGACGTTCTTCCCCACTTGAGCCGGAAGGGAAATAGGTGCTCATTACTGAGAAATTGTCGAAGTCAGCACGGATAACCCGGCCTTCCCGGTCGTACTCTTCGATCCCGCATCCGTACTCAACGTGCCTCGGTGAATGCTTAGTGAATATTGAAGTTCCGCTATATCCTTTTTTCTCTGCGGGATTCCAGTAATGCTCATATCCCAATTGTTCGAGCAATAGCAAATCCACTAGTTGATCAGGTGTTGCTTTAATTTCCTGTAGGCAAATTATATCGGGATTTGCGGCCTGAAGCCAGGCAAGCCAGTTCTTACTTAATGCCGAGCGGATACCGTTAACATTGTATGAAATTATCTTCATGAAACTTAAAGAGGACTATTTTTTATTCCAAGCCTTCTTTTCTCGATCCTTCTGGCTTCACTTTTTTTGAGGACACTAACTTCCATACGAATATCCTCAACAGGCCTGTTATCAGGAGATGTAGCAACTGATGCGATTGTATCAACCATCGTAATCCCCTGGACTATCTCGCCATAAACGGTGTAGTTTCCGTCGAGATGCGGTGTACCGCCCAGGGTTTTGTAAACAGCACGCTGCGACTCAGGAATTACACGACCATTCATTCGGCTCATCCTGGTTTTGTCAAGCTCTTCGTCAGTAAACTTTTTACCCTGGACCAGATAGAACTGGCTGGCACTTGAAGCTTTTTCCGGATTGTTATCGCGGGCCGCAGCTAAAACTCCTTTTTTATGGAACAGGCTATCACGAAATTCTGCGTCAACCTTATACCCAAGATCTCCGGATCCTAATTGCTGCCCGGCGGCAGCGGTTTTTGAATCGGGGTCACCACCCTGGATCATAAATTCGTTGATCACCCGGTGAAACAGGGTGCCGTTATAAAAGCCTTCCTTTGCTAATTTCAAAAAATTGTCGCGGTGCTTTGGTGTTTGATTATACAGCATCACCACACATTCACCTTTATTGGTTTTTATCCTAACATAACTATGCTTCGGTTTAGCAGCAACTCCCAGGGTAAAAAACACAAGAACTAGTAAAAGGGAATTCTTCATAGCATTAATCTAATAAAGTTTCAAAATATGTAATAATTAGCGATCTCATTATCATTTCCTGCTCAAGTAAAGTGTATGCCGGTATAGGTTTTATCAAAGTCCAGTGCGGCCAGCCATCCTGATCGATACCCTCGAGTTCATAAAATCCCAGCTCACTGAACAGCCTGCAATTTGCTATATGCATTAACTCTTCTTTCTGTCTTTTGCTAAATTTTTGTGGGCCTTTACCTAATTCCTGAACGCCAATGAGGAAAAGCATCACTTTCATATCAGGAATATCGGTATCAAAATCTTTGGCTATCCTTTCCTGTAATACAGCCCATTTTTCGTTTATCTCCGATGGTTTCATCTGTTTATTTTTATTGTTTTTTAAAGGTCAGATGGAGCTTACCATGATTAAAATAATCATACCCCTGTGTGTTTATAATTATTTTAATCATGAACGGTTCATACCTGCAAAAGTCTGTAAAAATTAGATATATGCCGCTATGCCTGAACAGAAATCTACAGCCATTTAGTATATTTGTTTATGCAAAAACCAATTGTCACAGCCTTACTTGCCTATGGAATGTCAGGTAAGTTATTCCATGCTCCGTTTGTAAATTTTCACCAGGGTTTCAATTTTAAAGGGGTCTTTGAACATAATAATAAACGTGTTAAGGCTGATTATCCGGATGTAAAAAGTTACGATTCCTTACAGGAAGTACTGGACGATCAGGAGGTTGAATTGGTTATTGTAAATACCCCGAGCAATTTGCATGTTGAGCATACAAAACAAGCCTTGCTTGCAGGTAAACATGTTCTTGTAGAAAAACCTTTTGCTCCAACAGTAAAGGAAGCAAAGGAATTATTTGAACTGGGCCGAAAGGTAAACCGTAAGATAATGATCTATCAGAACAGGAGGTTTTCCAGCGATTTTGCTGTTACGAGAGATACAATTACCAGCGGTCGACTAGGAGATATTATCGAGATGCATCTTCGGTATGATCGATACCGTGCAGAAATCGGCCCTAAAGCTTTCAAAGAAAACCCCTTCCCCGCAAGCGGAATTGTTTATGACCTGGCTGCTCACCTTCTCGATCAGGTAATATGCATCATGGGCCAACCGGAAAGCTATCGCAAGATCACCGGAGTATACAGGGAGAATTCTAAAGTTGATGATTATGGCCACATCCATTTAGTATATCCTGGCAAGAAGAACGTATTCATTACGACAAGCCTGCTTGTTGCTGATCCATTGCCCGGAATTGTTATTCACGGCACAAAAGGTTCATTTATAAAATCGTTCTGTGACTCTCAGGAAGATCAATTAATAGCTGGTATGAAACCGGGCGATGCGGATTTCGGAAAAGAGGCGGATGGGAAAGACGGTGTCTTAACAACCGTTAGTTCATCGGGAGAAAAAACCACTGAAACGATTCCGTCCGTACGGGGTAGATACATTGACCTGTTTGAATCGGTATACCAGAATGTTCGCAATGATGTGGCTTTCCCGGTTAAGGAGGAAGAAGTTCTTATTCAGCTTGAAATACTGGAAAGGAAGGCAGACTAAGCTTTGACTTTTCCAATCCGTGTATAAATCGGAAAAGTAACATTACGCGTTTCTTCAGATCCCCATGCCGTTTTGAACTGTTCATTTAACTCTGCAATCGGATTAATGTTGTTTTTACGGATGTAGTGTTGCACCGCTGACCAGCTATTTAAGTATCCGATCAATTGGTCCAGACTCGAGACTGTTTCGATCCGAAACTTAGGTAACGGGATTTCTTCAAATGGAAAATGGATAGTGCTATAACGTTCTTCTATTAATTTTCGTTCGGGATCCCAATATCGATCGCCAAGAACATTATCCACAACCGCAGTCCCATGCAACGTTTTTCGGACCAACCAACTTTAGAAGATGTTCATACAAATCAGGGGGATAAACCGGCCTGAATTGAGCATATGAAAATGCCTGGGCGGATAAGTTATCTTTCAAGGAGTTATTAAATTGTTACAGCCTTAAAAATAATGAATTAGGTTATCACTAGTCTTTTATATAATTTTGAGCTTGATATGAAAAGGATCAAGAAATCATTAGGTGTTGCATTGTCAGCAGTTTTGCTGTTGAGCTTCTCTGTGACGCTTATTCCCTTAGATTTTCTTCATAACCATCAGACTTCAAAAACGCAGGTTTCCTGTATAAAGGACAAGACCCACGCTAGCTGTACTCACAAACTTCACATTACAAAGAAGGCTGATTTTTGCTGGGCTTGCGCAGTTCATTTTGATAAGACCTTTACAAAAGTAAGCTTCATTGAGAAGCTCAAATTATCTCCGGTAATATCCCTGTTCATTAATAATGATACTGCGGGATATTTTATTGAACGTCTGTTCACCGGCTTAAGGGGTCCCCCAACGGAATAATTTTTCATTTCTTTTTTTTGCTGTTCCACCGGGACAGCATTTCCGTTTCTCCTATTATCTCATAAAAATGAAATCTATATTTCTATTTATTATATTATTACTGGCGTCGTTTCATGTTTACGCGGAAGCTACTTCCCTTGACGGAATAGTTATCGATGCTCACAGCAAAGAAACTCTGCCAGGCGCACTAATAACCATACCAGATCTTAAAATATCAGTGATATCAGACGGCTCAGGGCAATTTACATTTAGAAATATTCCGCAAAAAGGTCGGTTCCTGGTCGAGGTAAGATACATTGGTTATAAGACTCTCATTCAGACGGTGGATCTATCTGCTGCATCGGGGCTTGAGTTTGCACTGTTACCCAGTATGATCGAAGCCAAGGAAGTGGTTATCACTGGAACGGCTTTCAGCACGGATAACCGAAAAAACAGTACAGCAGTTTCTTCGGTTACAAAGGACCAGCTTGTAAATCGCCCTTCGGGAAATTTGGTTGATGCGATTGCAAAGGTACCTGGTGTATCGCAGGTTACTACCGGCGGAGGAATTTCTAAGCCCGTGATACGCGGGCTTAGTTACAACCGGGTAGTTACGCTGGTAGACGGAGCGAAACAGGAAGGACAGCAATGGGGCGATGAGCACGGCATTGAAGTTGATCAGTACAGCGCTGAACGCGTAGAGGTTTTACGCGGTGCGGCAAGCTTATTATATGGTTCTGATGCACTTGGCGGTGTAATAAATATCCTGGAGCCGCTGCCATCGCCTGAAGGCAAAGTGCAGGGCGAATTGCTCACTAGTTATCAGTCGAATAACGGCCTTACCGGAAGTTCTGCAATGATAAAAGGCAACTATAATGGTTTAGTGTGGCGTGCAAGAGGGTCTTACAAAAATGCCTTCAGTTATAATGCTCCGGGCGGACGTATTGCTAATACCGGTTATAACGAAAGCAGCCTCAGCGGTCAGGTTGGATTAAATAAGAAATGGGGTTATGCCCACCTGAACCTGTCCAGCTTTAGAAATAACATTGGTCTGCCTGATTTTAGCAGAAATGCCAGCGGACAGTTTGAAGATGAAAATGGAATTATTCTTAGCAAAGATGACCTGAAGAGCCGAGACCTTTTTCTTCCTTTCCAGGATATTCGCCATTACAAGCTGGCAATAAATAGCCACATTTTATTTAGCACCGGAAGGCTGCGTACCACCCTCGCGTTCCAGGATAACCAAAGACGCGAGCTGGAAGACAACCCAACAAAGCCGGTACTGTTCTTTGACCTAAAAACTTATAGTTCCGATTTTAAATATTTTTTCAACGAGAATAATGGCTGGGAGCCAGTCATTGGACTCTCCGGATCTCTGCAGAAGAATAAAAATAAAGCTGCCGAGCTGCTTATTCCGGATTATGATGCCGGCGAAATAGGATTGTTCGCTTACGCGAAGAAATCCTGGGAAAGCACCACATTTAATTTGGGAGCACGGTTTGACTACCGGAATATCAACGGGATCCAGATGCGGGAAGATGGATCGCCCAAATTCAATAACTTCAGCAATGGTTTTTCTAACTTCAGTGGCGCCCTGGGGTTTACAAAAGAATTCAATGAGTACTTCAATTTCAAAGCAAATCTTGGCTCGGCATTCCGCTCGCCGAATATTGCTGAATTGAGTTCTGATGGCGTACATGAAGGAACGTTCAGGTATGAGATTGGGAATAACAACCTGAATCCTGAAAACAGCTATTACGGGGACCTGGCGTTTGAGTTCAACAATAATAAGGTTAGCGCGAGTATTGGAGCTTTTAATAACTATATAGATAATTTTATTTTCGGCAGTCAGCTTAATAATGAAACGATTCTGGTAAATACCGAGACGCTTCCGGTTTATCGCTTTATTCAGGCCAATGCAAACTTATCCGGACTGGAGGCAAGTTTTACATTCCATCCGGCAGAGCTTTTGCACTTCGAAAACAGCTTTTCTTATACACGTGGAATTAATCGCGCAACCGATAGCCCCCTACCGTTTATCCCCGCAGCTATGCTTCGAAACGAGCTGAGGCTTGAGCCGGATTTTAAAGGTTTGAAATCTACTTACTTTTCGATAGCGCTCGATAATGCCTTCAGACAGAAGAGGGTAGATAGCTTTGAGACAACCACAGCCGGATACAGTCTGGTAAATTTGGGCCTGGGTACAACGTTCGCGCTGGGTAATCAGCCTTTGAGGGTGAATATATCAGCCAATAATTTGTTTGATAAGGCTTACTATGATCATTTAAGCAGATTCAAACCGGGAAGGCTTGATGAGTCACAGCCAACCGTTGGATATTATAATCAGGGTAGAAATATTTCTGTCGGGCTTTACTTTCCATTTAAATAAATTCTCTAATTCCAGCTCCGAAAGAACTTGGCCTGCTGTTTACAAAATAACACTGAGGACACAGAGAATACGGCGATTATTTCGGGGTTTCTGCCTGGCTGGTAGTTTTTCTTCGTGTTCAACTTGCATACGAAGTATGTGTTTAGATTCAATTCGATTAACGCACGGTATTAGGTTGAAGAAGCTCTATAGGAGCGTCGCAATGATCTGTTCAATGGAGAGTTTTTGCTGATCCCCGTTTTTCATATTTCTCAAGCTTAACATACCGTCTTCCATTTCTTCACTACCGATAAGGATCACGTACGGGATTTTCTTATCATCAGCATAGTTAAGCTGTTTTTTGAGCTTGGCTGAAGATGGGTAGATCTCCGAGTTAATTCCCGCTCCCCTTAATTTTCGAAGTAAAGGCAATGCGTATCTTTCGGCGCCCTGATCAAAATTACTGATCATTACACGGGTACTTTCGGCAGAAGCTTCAGGGAATAAGCCCAGTTCCTCCAGAACATCATAAATGCGGTCTGCACCAAATGAAATACCCACACCCGTAAGATCCTTTAAGCCGAACATACCTGTGAGGTCGTCGTAGCGCCCACCCCCCCCGATACTACCCATGGAAACCTCATTTGTCTTGACTTCAAAGATAGCTCCTGTATAGTAGTTTAAACCGCGCGCTAGAGTTATGTCGAGTTCTAGGTTAAGAGATTTTTGATCTGAAGTCTGAGATTTGAGCGCTAAAACATAATCAAGGATAGTTTCGATCTCTGCGATTCCTTTTAGTCCTACTTCAGAATCTTTTAGAACTGATTTAAGGTTTTGAATTTTTGATTCGTTTGAACCTTGCAGCAAAATGACCGGTTTAAGCTTATCAATGTCAGCTTTTGTGAATCCCCGTTCAATTAATTCTTTTGTTACGCCATCGAAACCAATCTTATCAAGTTTATCAATTGCGACAGTCATATCAATGATCAGCTGAGGTTTGCCAATGATCTCTGCTATTCCCCATAAAATCTTTCGGTTATTAAGTTTGATCGTGAAATCTCTCAATCCCAGTTTACTGAGAGCTTCATGATATATCAGAACAAATTCGGCCTCATTTAATAAACTGTCTGAACCAACTACGTCGGCGTCACACTGGTAAAACTCGCGATATCTTCCCTTTTGTGGACGATCTGCGCGCCATACGGGCTGGATCTGAAATCGCTTAAAGGGAAAGGAAATGTCGTTCTGATGCATTACCACATAGCGCGCAAAAGGAACGGTCAGGTCATAACGAAGGGCTTTTTCACTGATCGCGGATGTGATAAGCTGCGAACTATGAGAAGTCAGTTTTTCGGTAGGTACCTTTGAAAGAAAATCGCCTGAATTCAACACTTTGAATATCAGCTTGTCTCCTTCATCCCCATATTTACCAGTAAGGGTATCCAGGTTTTCCATTGTAGGAGTTTGGATCTCCTGATAACCGTACTTTTTGAAAACAGAACTAATGGTCTCGAAAATATAGTTCCTGCGCACCATTTCTTCAGGCGAAAAATCACGGGTTCCTTTTGGGATGGATGGTTTAATTGTGGCCATGTGTTAAAGGTAGAGGTTTTATGATGGAGAGTTAAATTCTTCAATGATCTCCCTGCAGCGCTTTTCAACCATGTTATAGACAGGATCGAACTGATTATCCTCATAATATGGATCGGGCACAATATCGTTTTTTAAGAGAAGGCTTACTTTTTCGTGATCACCATCTGTCCTTGCTAATGCTTTAACATCATTCAGATTACTGTAATCCATCACAAAAATATGATCGTACTTGTCAAAGTCATTAACTTCGAACTGACGGCAGCATTGCCCTGATATATCTACGCCGTAGTTTTTTGCTATCGCTATAGAACGACGGTCGGGCTGTTTCCCTACATGCCAGTTCCCTGTCCCAGCCGAGTCAACTTCCCAGTCAAGCCCCTTTTCTTTGGCAAGATGTTCAAGAATCCCATGAGCAAGTGGAGAACGGCAAATGTTACCCAGACAAACCATTAAGATCTTCATAAAGCTTATTTGAAAATGTCATTAAGAAGAGCAGCCAGGTGAACGCCGCCTTTCAAAAGCTGCTGATCAGCAACAGCGATATAATCATAGATATACCGGTAACCTAACTTATCAGCTGATTTAACGTTTGCATAGATCTTGTCGGCGACCTTATAAGAGTCTTCAACCCATAGGTTTACGTCCTCATTTTGCAATTGAAAGAGCCTTGATTTATCAATAAAATTAATTGATCGTGCATATTCCGTGTAGCTCAATTCTTGTGATTCTATCAGGTCGCTATCCCATACGCGGTGAAGGTTGGATGACTGCCCGAACCAGGTAACTAGAATCTTGTTCCCACCGAGATCCTCGAACCTGCCGGTGTGCATAGGCTGGTGAAGGTCACCAACTATGTGTATCAGCAAACGCAGGTACATAACCTTCTTATTCTGTTCCAAAGATTTATTCTTTAGTTCAGCGCTAAGGAAGCGAATTCTTGTGTATGCGTCAGTTACAGTATCTTTTAACAGGTAGCTTTGCAATTGCTCGGAGCTCAGAGACGTGGGCAGGTTTATATAATGCCAATTGCTTATGAAATTATAAGAAGGTTCAGATTTAATGAAATCAGCCCAATTACTTGCCATTGCAAGTGATTCATGTCCAAGAATAGCCTTTACCTCACGGCTCGTCCGGTTCTTCAGGTAACTTTGGGCTATCTGTCCTACAACTCTATGGCCGAGCAGCCCCCAGGCCATCGTGTTTATTGGAAAATAGGCAAACAGAGCGATCAGAATTATTTTCTTCATGATGTTATTTGTGTAAACGGTTAGTTTAAGGGTTTTTGAATACAAGGAGTTCTTTCTTTTAAAATAAGATAAAAAGGCAAGTGTTCTTGTAAGCCTTCTAAATATAAGGTATCAGTGGTACTTTTTTTGATGACAAACGCCGGCAGATACTGCCCGGTACGGTAGCAACCTGAAATTTTCTGTTTAAAATCTGGTTTCGTGAAGGTGGCAGTAATTAACAAAGTGTCCTTTTTAGTTTCGTACACGCCTTTTGCGTACTCAGTCCATCTCCCATTGTTGAAACAGCTGTCAGGGTAAGTGTTCACATTTGCAAAGGTTTTTATGGTAACATAAACAGAGTCGCAACTAAACCGGAACTGATGTTTTGAGTATTGGAGCCGTTCATTTTGATATGCGACCGTTCCTTCTTCCCAAACTCCCTGAACATCGTCTCTCCCTTTTCCCTGCATGTTTTCGTTGAATTTGCAGGAACCTAACGCAACCGTGCATGACGCTATATAGTAAATAGCAAAAAGCCTCGTAGGGATAAAACTCAACATGTAGGTCTAATTTCCACCAAATCCGATTTTATAATAAAGCGATCATTTTAGTCCACCGATCATATCTTCCGGACGGACCCACCGATCGAACTGTTCGTTAGTAAGCAGTCCAAGTCCGAGAGCAGCCTCACGCAGAGATTTATTTTCTTTAAGTGCTGTTTTGGCGATTTTCGCTGCATTCTCATAGCCAATATGCGGATTTAGAGCTGTAACGAGCATTAACGAATTTTCAAGGTGTTTTTTAATTCCTTCGTAATTTGGTTCAATTCCTGAAACACAATTATCAGTAAAGGATACACAAGCATCACCAATTAATCTCGCAGACTGAAGGAAATTAGCAGCCATAACGGGCTTGAAAACATTTAGCTCATAGTGTCCATTAGAACCTCCTATGGTGATAGCCACATCATTTCCCATTACCTGGGCGGCTACCATCGTAAGAGCCTCATTTTGTGTTGGGTTGACTTTACCAGGCATAATTGAAGAACCTGGTTCGTTATCTGGGATGTGAATTTCCCCAATACCTGAACGCGGGCCAGACGCAAGCATACGAATGTCGTTGCCGATCTTCATTAAAGACACAGCAATCTGCTTTAACGCGCCATGCGTTTCAACTATCGCGTCATGTGCAGCCAGGGCTTCAAACTTATTTTCTGCAGTACGGAATGGCAGGCCAGTGAATTTTGCAATGTAATTTGCAACAGTAACATCATAGCCTTTAGGCGTATTGATCCCGGTACCAACTGCAGTACCGCCAAGAGCAAGCTCTGATAGATGATCGAGTGTGTTTTTTAATGCCTTCAAGCCATGATTCAACTGGGAAACATAACCAGAGAATTCCTGACCCAGAGTTAAAGGCGTTGCATCCATTAAGTGCGTGCGGCCTATCTTGACGACATCTTTAAAATCGTCAACCTTTTTTTGAAGGGCATCCCTAAGCTTTTCGACTCCCGGAATCGTTACTTCCGACACAAGTTTGTAAGCTGCAATATGCATTGCAGTTGGAAAGGTATCATTCGATGACTGTGATTTGTTTACATCATCATTAGGGTGAACAAAGGTTTTGCCTTCGCCGAGTTTATTGCCTTGTAAAACGTGCGCACGATTAGCAATCACCTCATTCACATTCATGTTTGACTGAGTGCCTGAACCAGTCTGCCAGATCACCAACGGAAATTCAGAAGCGAGCTTGCCTTCAAGGATTTCTTCACAAACGCTGGCGATCAGGTCACGCTTCTCTGCAGTGAGAATATTACTATCTGTGTTTGTATAAGCAGCAGCTTTTTTCAGATAAGCGAAAGCCTGAATTATCTCTTTCGGCATTGATGCTTCGGGACCAATTTTGAAGTTATTTCTTGAACGCTGGGTTTGGGCGCCCCAATATTTATCAGCAGGCACTTGCACCTCACCCATTGTATCGTGTTCTACTCTGTAAGTCATTGAAATAGGGATTTTGTTTCTCTGCAAATTTAGATTTTTTTAGGCAGTGTTGAGGGGCAATATTCAGATTTTACCGGCTGAACTTTGAATCGCAATTATCGAAATGCAGTGTTGTTTAAAACTCTTTACCGTTCCTGATTGTAATAATTTATAATTTTCACGATTAATACTTACCGATAACTTTCTTCGATGATCCTTTATTTGCGTCAATCCCTAGGCTTCCTTATTATCACGATTTTCTTTTGCTCCTGTTCATCGGGGCCTCCTGAAACGAAAAAGCAGCAAAGGACAGCTTCAGATGACAAAACAGATAGTGTATCGTTGATCTATGATCCAAAAAAAGCTGATCCGCGGTACGAAGATTTTGTAATTAGGCTCCATAAGCGGTCCAGTTTTAATGGGAACGTGCTGGTTGCTAAGAAGGGAAAGATCATTTATGAAAAGGCGATAGGCTGGGCTGATCACCTCCACCGCGATAGTTTGAAGATAAATTCTGTATTTGAGCTGGCTTCTGTCTCCAAACCATTCACATCGGTTGGTATAATGATGCTTGTCGAAGACGGGAAACTTAGGCTGGATCAGAATGTGAAGGAATTTTATCCTGACTTCCCATATGATGGTATTACTATCAGAATGCTTCTGAGTCATCGCTCAGGTATGATGAACTATGTATATTTTATCGATGGGATTTGGAAAAAAGCTAAACGGGACGAGCGCCCCGGGATCACGAATCAGGATGTTATGAAACTGATTGCCGAACATCGGCCAAACCCTTATACTCAGCCTAACAAGAAGTTTCACTATAATAATTCCAATTTCATGGTGCTGGCTGCAATTATCGAGAAAGTAACCGGCCAAAAGTATTCCCAATATATGGCAGAAAATGTATTCAAGCCTGCCGGTTTGAAGCATACGGCCGTTTATTCAAGGGCGGAATATGACAAAATACCGGTAGATGTTATTGGACATGACAGGACATGGCGGCGTTCCGTGGTTCAGAATTTTCTCGATGGCCCCGTTGGAGATAAAGGAGTTTATAGCACTATTCATGATCTCTTCTTATTCGATCGTGCCCTAAGGGATGGGAAATTATTAAAGCAGGCCTCGCTCGATTCCATGTACGCACCGCGGAATGATATGCAGAAGGGCCACTTTAACTATGGTTACGGATGGCGTACCTTTGAAGATCAAAGCAAGAAAGTGGTTTATCATACAGGCTGGTGGCATGGATTCAGACATATTTACCTTCGCCAGATGGATGAGGATATTACAGTAATCTTATTAAGTAATCTTACAAACGGTAGCTTGTTACATCTGGATGAACTATATAACTTAGCCGGTATGCCCGTCGTAAGAAGGAGCGCCTATTCAGGAAACGGGCAAAACACGTCCGATGACGAAGATTAGTATAGTTATCGATAATTTTTGGTCGTTTAAAGAAATTTTTAAAACTTTCTCAATAAAATTCTATTTGTATTTATAAACACTTAAATTGCTAAAGTAAACCAAGTGCCAAATTGGACAAAATGAGCAAAGTATTTATAATTGATGACGACCCGATACATCAGCGAATAGCGCAAATCATGATTGCTAAGCATGAGTTATTTGACGGGTACAGCAGTTATACTGAAGCTGAACTTGCTCTCGAGTGTCTAAGGAATAATGTAAAAAATACCGACGAGTTACCTGACGTGATACTTCTGGATCTGAACATGCCCGTAATGGATGGCTGGGATTTTTTGGAGGCTTTCGAAAGATTTCAGGCCGAACTCAGTAAAAGCATCAGGATATTTATTGTTACTTCTTCTGTGGATGAAAAGGATAAGCTCCGCTCCCAAACTTTTTCATTCGTAAAGGGGTTTATATCAAAACCATTATCACCGGATATTATAAGAGGTACTCTGGCTTAAGCTTCCATTATTTTTAACACCATGTTTGATAAATTATTTGAGGCTCAGCAGAAAGCTGAAGAAATTAAGAAACGCCTGGACACTATTTCGGTCTCGTCTGAAGTAGAGGGTGGTAAGATAAAAGTGATCTCCACCGCAAACAAACGTATAACAAATATTTCCATCGATCCAGACTTCCTTTCCAGTGCTGATGCGGAGGAGGTGGAAGAATTGCTTGTTACCGCAATTAATAAAACACTCGAGCAGGCTGAAAGTGTCAGTCAGACTGAAATGCAGGCGGCTACCCGTGATATGATGGGCGGTTTAGGTAATATGTTCGGGAATAAATAAATATCAGATAACGGTCCCGTTAGGAATAACCGCAAGCTTTTTAACTACAACAATACCGTCTTTGATAGTGTGAGTTTTAAAATCCCCGTCTTTTAGTTGAGGGCCGCCGTTTATCCGCACATCATTCCCTATAAAACAATTCTTATCGATGATAGCGTTTTTGATATAACATCTATCTCCAATACCCATTATCGGCTGACTGTTTTCGGCAGATTCTGTCAATTCATGGAGAGTCTGATAGCGGTCGCCACCCATAACATAAGTATTTACAATTGTTGTACCCGTACCAATGCGTGTTCTAATCCCTATTACAGAACGCTCTATTCTGCTTGCGTTGATAATACAACCATCTGCTATAACCGTTTTTTCTAGAGTTGTGCCGGATATTTTAGATGGGGGAAGCATGCGTGCCCGCGAATAAATTGGCCTTTTGTCGAATAGATTGAATTCCGGTATATTATCTGTCAGGCCAAGATTGGCATCAAAAAAGGAGCGAATATGACCGATATCAGTCCAGTAGCCACTGTACTGATAACTCACTACCTTGTGATCTATAAGCGATTGCGGTATGATCTCTTTGCCAAAGTCTGTCCGCGTGTTATTCTCCAAAAGATCAAAAAGCAATTTTTTATTAAATAGATAAATACCCATAGAGGCTAAATACTGCTTTCCTTTCGCGTTCATGTCTCCGTCAACCTCGGATTTCCACTCAGGAAGTACGTCTTTTTTGGGCTTTTCGACGAAGGAGGTTATGAAGTTATTCTCATCAGCCTTAAGTATGCCGAATTCGGTCGCGTCTTTGGCCGTAACAGGAATTGTAGCTATAGAGATATCCGCACCGCTTTGCTCATGATTTTTTACCATAAGTTCAAAATCCATCTGATATAGCTGGTCACCTGATAGTATCAAAACGTATTCGCAATCGTGTTGAACAAGATGATATAAACACTGTCTTACCGCATCAGCTGTGCCCTGATACCAGGTTGCATTATTTGGTGTTTGTTCTGCAGCCAGGATGTCGACAAAGGCTTCACTAAAGAAGCTGAAATGGTATGTATTCTTAATATGCTTATTTAAAGAAGCAGAGTTGAATTGGGTCAAAACAAATATTCGCTCTATTCCGGAATTGAGACAATTCGAAATAGGTATGTCCACAAGGCGATATTTTCCTGCGATTGGTACGGCTGGTTTCGAGCGGGTATCAGTTAAAGGATAAAGACGTGAACCTTGTCCACCTCCAAGTACGACAGAGATTACTTTAGACTGCATTTGGTTTAATTAAGCTTTTATATAAGTCAATATATTCTTTTGCCGAGCGGTCCCACGAAAAATCCAATGACATCATTTTCTTTCTTAAGTCCGACATTCTGTTCCCATTTGTGTATATATCCAGGGCGCGGCCCACGGCATTTACTAGTTCCTGCACCTCCAGTTTGTCAAAAGTTATCCCATAACCTTTAGCATCATCCACATCAATCACCGTGTCTTTTAATCCTCCCGTACTGTGTACAATAGGCATGGTTCCATATCGCACAGCATAAAGCTGGTTTAATCCGCATGGTTCCACTCGTGAAGGCATCATCAGGAAGTCAGCACCAGCATAAATGCGATGCGAGAGTTCTTCATCATAACCAATATACACACCGTACTGTTTTTTGTGTTTTTCGGTTAATTTTTCCAGCTCTTTTTCTATCTCCGGTTCTCCTGAACCAAGCACAATAAAATTTACCTTTCCTTTATAATTTTTCAAGCATGATTCAATAGCTGCTGGCAATAGTTCCGCGCCTTTTTCCCCAACGAGTCTGCCGATGAATACGACTAGGGGTTTGGTAGCAGTGAGGTCAAACTGCTTACATAAATTTTTCTTGTTCTCTTTTTTACCTTTATCTGCAGTTTCAGGGGTATAATTCTGAACGATCATTGGGTCGGTTGCAGGATCCCAAACTTCGGTATCAATCCCATTGATTATTCCGATCCCCTTTTTCTTTTCCATCACGAAAAGTTTTTCCAGCCCGTTTGAATTAGTCGACAATTCTTTTAAGTAGTTAGGTGAAACGGTCGTAAACTTCCAGCAGCATTTTACCGACGCAGCAAGTGAATTGATACAACTATTCCAGTCGAGCAGTCCAGCCTTGCTTAGATCTATCGAAGGGAGGTATGATACTTTGTCCCAACCCAGCCATCCCTGATACTGGCCGTTGTGAATGGTGCAGATGGTAGGAATCATCGCAAGATCTTTATAAAGACCTGAATTTGAAATTAGGAAAGGAATAAGGCCAGTGTGGTGGTCATGGCAATGAATGATGTCCGGCCTCTTTTTTTTTGCTTTATTTATCCAGTCGAGGAACGAGATCTGGTAGCTTATAAATTGTTTGATCTCATCAGGATAACAATATATTTCTTTGCGATCCAGTAAGCCATTAATGTAAATAAGGTAGAGGTCAAAGCCAAGCTTCCTTGTTTTTTCCTTGAGTACTTTATATTCAAAAGTTTTGCCTGCTGCTGTTGCGGATGATTTGAACACTTCTTCAAATTCATTTTCTTGTATGAATTTCCTATCGTAATAAGGAAGCACAACTGAAGCGTTTACACCAGCTTGATTAAGATATTTTGGCAAAGCTCCAACAACATCACCCAAACCACCCACTTTGGCAACAGGATAGCATTCTGCACTTAAGTGGATAACATCCATGCGGTAGGGTTAAGATTGATAGAAAAATGAATTTAGTAAATGTTATTTAGAAATAATGGATTAAATCAATTATTGCATAGTCCATCATTACAAGCAAACTTGCAATGAAACTTTAATGTGCTTCAAGCCAGTTTGAGCCTTCACCTACTTCTACAACTATAGGAACCTTCGTCTTAATCGCATTTTTCATTCCCTCCTCAATAATCTTTTTCATAATGGTAGTTTCCGATTTTGGTACATCGAAAACAAGCTCATCATGCACTTGCATTGTCATTTTGGAAGCCAGGTTCTGATCTTTTATATCCTGGTGAATGCGGATCATAGCGATCTTGATCATATCGGCTGCAGATCCCTGGATAGGTGCATTGATAGCATTTCGCTCTGCGAAGCCCCGAACAGTCTGGTTAGCTGAATTTATGTCGCGGAGGTACCGACGGCGACCCATAATGGTTTCAACATAACCGTTTTCCCGGGCGAAATTCATGGTGTCGTTCATGTATTTCTTAATGTTAGGATATGTGTTGAAGTAGTTTTCAATGATCTCGGCTGCTTCTTTTCGCGGTATACCCAGATTCTGCGAAAGCCCGAACGCTGATTGACCATAAATAATTCCAAAGTTTACAGCCTTCGCGTTACGACGTTGTGTGGATGTTACCTCTTCAAGGGGAATACCATATACTTTTGCCGCTGTGGCAGTATGAATATCCAGCCCTTTATCAAAAGCGTCCATCATATTCTCATCCTCGCTGATCTCGGCGATAAGCCTAAGCTCTATCTGAGAATAATCGGCAGATAGTAACACATGATTTTCATCACGCGGGATAAAAGCTTTACGCACTTCCCGGCCTCTTTCCGTTCGGATAGGAATATTTTGAAGATTGGGATTATTGGAGCTTAATCTGCCCGTGGCTGCCACAGCTTGATTATATGACGTATGGATGCGGCTCGTCTTTCGGTTGATCATCTGCGGCAAAGCATCCACGTATGTAGATTTTAATTTTTGCAATTGGCGGAAGTCCAGGATATCAGCGACGATGTCACTTTTATTAGCTAGCCTGGTGAGCACATCCTCTCCGGTTTGATACTGTCCGGTTTTGGTTTTTTTCGCCTGCGGGTCTAATTGTAGTTTGTCAAACAAAACTTCTCCAAGTTGCTTTGGAGATGCAATGTTAAACTTAACGCCCGCCTTTTCATAAATGCTTATTTCAAGTTGTTTCAGATCAATTTTTAGTACTTCTGAAAATTCAGCGAGCGCCTGCTGATCCACTTTAACGCCTTCTCTTTCAATATCAGCCAATACGTAGATCAGGGGATTTTCTATCTCCCGGGCTAGTTTGCCAGCATTAACATCTTCAAGTATCGGTTCAAAAACATCCCGTAATTGAAGAGTAATATCCGCGTCTTCCGCGGCGTATTCCTTGATCTTTTCTATTTCAGCATCACGCATGTTTCCCTGCGCCTTCCCCTTTGGTCCGATCAGTGATGTTATGCTTACAGGGCTATAATTCAAATAGTTTTCGGCCAGCAGATCCATGTTATGTCTTGAATCAGGATCGATAAGGTAGTGGGCCAGCATGGTGTCGAACAACTCCCCCTTCACATTTATTCCGTACCAGTTCAAAACAAGTATATCATATTTTAGATT
>NZ_JBBJNI010000012.1:47938-48177 GCF_037719425.1 Daejeonella sp.
GCCCACCTTATCGATGGATGGGTTTTCGAAAACAGCTTTAAAATCATCCACGCAGGTTTGACATTCCGCCTGATCTGCAGATAAGGGCACATACCATGCCTCGCCCGGTTTGATACTGAAAGATAAGCCGACCAGTTCGCAGTCATTCGCATCTAAACAGGTTGTTTCGGTGTCGAAGCATATGCATTTCTGACTGGAAAGTAGTTCTATTAATTCCTTTCTTTTTTCCGGGGTATCTA
>NZ_JBBJNI010000139.1:0-11230 GCF_037719425.1 Daejeonella sp.
TTTCTATTCATCGTTGACCTTGTTTTTTGTCAACCTATGTCAGGACAAGTCAAACGTAAAGTTTTCACAATTGCTTGTTGAAGTCATTTGGGTTGATTTTTTCTCTGCGATCTTTGCGAAACACTCTGCGCTCTCTGCGCCTGCCTGCCGCAGGCAGGTTAAGTCGGCGTCATGCAGTTCTTTCCAGATATAACAGGGGCTTGTCCTCAGCATACTCGCCAAATTAGCAAGTCACAGCTATCGCATCAATATGTAATATTATTATATTTACCAGTCATTGCAATCAGGGCCAGTTCCATGCCGGTTTTCTTGCAGCAATTTTAACGAGCTCATTTTGGAAAACACGAACGAAAAAGAAACAGGTTTAACCCGGTTTAACGGGAAAAATACTTCAGCTGATACAATTGAAGGCCAATTAGACAATCTTATAGCCCTGCTATCAAAAGAGCCGCTTGACTACATGCAGACGAGCCATCTGGAGGAAAAAATCAATACTTTAACGGATCTTCTAAACAACGAAAACAACCATTCGACTCAGCTGTATAATATCAAACTGGAAACCTCCAGTGCAAAGAAATATAATTTTGCAAAGAGAGTGTCCAGGATTATACGGATGATCATTGCTGTGCTTTTAATTTTGCTTGGATTCGGTATGATTATTATGCCGGCTCCGGAGTATTTTGAGATGTTCACACTCTTTTATTTGAATCCTAATGACGGAGTTACTATTATGGACGTTATTTCACTAATTGTGGCTTTTACAGGTGTTTCTTTACTTATTTCTGCTATCCTTAAGTTTAATAACGGGCTTGTAAAATGAGGAATAAAGTCCCCGTTTCGGGGTCAGATTTCTACATCAATATTATCGCATGTCATCGTTATAAAATATAAGTACTCTAAAAGGTCTATAATGAACGAATTACTCGCTAATAACACCATGGCTTAATATTTGGATATTAAGGAGTAAGTATTGGCTTTCAGGTGCTCTCAAGTTGAAAAAATTGAGTATATTGAAATGGTCTTTCTTTTTTGGAAGTTAGATAAGGTTGCGATAGAATAAATGAAGATTTTTTTTAGTTTTTTACTGTGTTTTATACTTCTTACTGGTAAGAATACATTTGCTCAGTTTCCATATTCAGACGGTTTTAAAAATTCCACGGCAACTGGCACGATTCTCGGTGGTGGTGCAATTTTGACTGCAACCCGCTCGGACGGCGACACGGAAGGCAACGGCTACCTGCGTTTAACAGAGAATGCAGGAGACCAGAGCGGTTTCGCCAGAAACACAGCAGTATTCACATCAGACAAAGGACTTTTAATCACTTTTGAATATTACTCGTACGGCGGTCAGACGACCGAAACCGCAGATGGTATATGTTTCTTTCTGTTTGACTCGTCGGTATTGTCGGACCCGGCTGATCCTGCAAATGGATATCCAGCTCCCGGTTTCCGGATCGGCGGTATTGGCGGCTCGTTAGGATATGCTGTGTATAACGGGGAGCCTGGCTTGAGAAAAGGATTTTTAGGCATTGGTTTCGATGAGTTCGGAAATTTTGCGACTAACGATAACGGTAAGAAAGAGGGTTCCATTAATAGCTCAGGCAGAATACGCCAAAACGTGACCCTTAGGGGTGATGGATATGGAACCAGTAATGGAGCAGGAAGTTATGAATTTTTAACCAGGGTTGTAACAACTGCGCTTGTACCAGCATTTAACGTGGAGGGGAAAGTAAATGGCCGGACACCTGGATTTAATAGTGCTAACCCTGGCTTTCGCAAGGCGAAAATAGAAATACTTCGTACAAGTTTAACTACTGTTAAAATAAATGTTTTCATCACTCAGGGTGGCGCTGCTACTCCCCATCATGTTGTTAAAGATTATACCTATACAGCAACCATTCCGGCACAACTGAGCTATGGACTTGCTGCTTCAACAGGTGGCTTTACTAATCGTCATGAGATACGGAATATCGACATTGTTATTCCTCCATCTTCAGCAGTAAAGCCGGTTGCTGTAAATGACGCTGCAACAACAACTGAAGATACTCCAATCACTTTTAGTGTCGTGTCAAACGACTTTGACGCCAATGGAAATTATACGCTAAACCTTGCGAGCATTGATTTAAATACTAGTGTTGCAGGGGAGCAGAAAACATTTGCTAATACCGATGGCACATATACAGTTGATAACGTTGGTTTAGTGACATTTACCCCATCCGTTAATTTTAATGGGACGGCTACTGCCATTTCTTACACTATAAAAGATGACGGTTCCGGCGGTGTAGTGGCAGTTGCAGAAAGTGATCCCGCGACAATAAGCCTCACCGTTACAGCGGTAAACGATGCTCCGGTCGCAACCCTCCCTCCAACTATTAGTGTGACTGAAGATACACCAAAAGCTCTGACGGGTATATCCTTTGCGGATGTCGATGCAGGTGGAGCAGCTGTGCTTGTCACACTTACTCTTCCGGCAAACGCAGGAACCCTTTCTGCGACAACTGGAGGTTCTGTTACTGTGGGAGGTACGTCAACAACATTGACTTTATCAGGATCCTTGGCAAATATTAATGCGTTCATTGCCGCCAATGGTATCACCTATACCCCCGTTCCAGATTCTAATATTGATATAACTCTTACTGTCTTTATAAACGACCAAGGCAATTCAGGAGCCGGTGGCGCCAAAACTGATACTAAGACGCTGATTTTAGACCTGCAGCCGGTAAATGATGCGCCAGTACTTGCTAATATCTCCAAGACTGGGAATGAAGACATTATCATGTCATTTTCCGCTGCTGATTTTTCAGCAAAGTTTACAGACGTCGACGGTAATTCAATAACTAAGATTAAAGTAGTCACCCTTCCCGCTCCTTCTGCGGGAGTTTTAAAGAAAGGGGATGCGCTCATCAGCGTTGGCGAGGAGATCAATTTTGCAGATCTGTCTACAATCACATTTACACCAGTTCTTAATTCGAACGGGAACGCTAGTTTTAAATGGAACGCTTTTGACGGTACTGTTTATGCCGCCCTGGATGCTGATGTTAATATTACGATCACCGCGGTGAATGATCCCCCTATCGTCAGCAATGTTGACAAAACTGTAGCGGAGGAAGTGACTCTAACGTTTGCTGCTTCTGATTTCACAAGCAAATATTCAGATGTTGAAAATAATCCGCTTGTAAATATCACTATAGTTTCTCTGCCTGCCAATGGCACCTTAAGAAAAGGGGGCAATCCTCTGGCTGCTGGTGCGGTAGTTTTGCTATCTGAGCTGGCGAGTTTAACTTTTGCTCCCGCCACAAACTTTAATGGTAATACCAGTTTTCTTTGGAAGGCATCAGACGGGAACAGTGATGCAATTTCAAGTGCGGCGGTAAATATTGTTGTCACACCGGTTGACGATGCTCCGCTAGCAGTCGACGATGCGGCGAGCACTGAATCAGGCACGGCAGTTACCTTCAGTGTTGTGGCAAATGACACTGACCCCGACGGCCCCGGAACTATCGATATAACTACGGTAGATATAGATCCAGCAGCTGGAACGCAAAACTCTTTTGTAGTCGTTGGTCAGGGCACTTATGTTGCCAATAATAATGGTACAGTTACATTTACACCCCTGTCAACTTACGATAGCGGCGTAGGTACAGCTACCCCGGTGTTGTATACCGTCAAGGATAATACCGGTTTGGTTAGTAACTCAGCGTCTATAAGGGTAAAAGTAACTCCAAAGGTTGCTCCGGTAGCTAATGCCGATGAAGCAACTACTCTAGAGGACGCAAGCGTTACTTTCAGTGTAGTAGCGAACGACACCGATGCGAATGGCAACGGAACCATCAACGCTGCTAGTGTTGATTTGGATCCGGCGACCGGAGGGAGGCAAGCCACTTTTACAGTTTCGGGCCAGGGTACTTACACTGTAAACAATGTCGGGGCAGTTACATTTACCCCTGTTCAAGATTATAACAGCGGAGCAGGTACAGCAACACCGATCTCCTACACGGTAAGTGACGCGGGTGGCTTAGTTAGTAATGCGGCATCCATAACTGTAACAGTAACTTCCGTACCTGATGTGCCAGTAGCAGTGGCGGATGCTGTAACAACAAATGAAGATAACTCTATAACTTTTAGTGTAATAGCTAACGATAATGATCGTGACGGTAATAGCACAATTGATGCCACGAGCATTGATTTTGATCCGGGTGCTGGAATCAAGTCGAGCTTTACTGTGGCAGGCGAAGGAACCTATAATGCTAATACAAATGGAACGGTAACGTTCGTTCCTGTTGCAAACTACAATAGCGGTGCAGGTACAGCAACACCGATTAGCTATACTATTAAAGACAATACCGGGCTTACGAGCAATGCAGCGCAAATTACTGTAACTGTCACCTCTGTAAACGATATTCCTGTAGTTGCAAATGTGCCTAAAACAGGCAACCAGGGACAAACTATAACATTTACCGGAGCTGATTTTAAAACTAAATTTACTGATCCGGAAAACTCGCCTCTAACCAAGATTCGTGTGAGTGCTCTGCCGCTCAATGGCAGCTTAAAATTGTACGGGACGACTGTTACCACTGGCCAGGAAATTGCGGTATCTGATCTGGAAGGACTTACATTTATTCCTGTTGCCGGCTTTAGCGGGATAACAAGTTTTTCATGGAATGGTAATGATGGCACCGGTTATGCAGTGTTAAATGCAAATGTTGTGATCACTATTTCGGCGGTTAACCAACCTCCGGTGCTCACATCAGTAATAAAAAATTACACAGGCAATCAGTCGGTAACTTTCTCAGCAACCGATTTCACCAGTCAGTTTACTGATCCGGATAACAATCCTTTAGTCAAGGTGCAGATTGTAAGCCTGCCTACATCGGGCACATTGAAACTTTTCGGGGTAGATGTAGTAGCCGGACAGGAGATCCCGGCAGGGGAACTTTCAGGTCTTACTTATGTACCGGCGCCAGGAAGTAGCGGAACGTTCAATTTTAGATGGAACGGATCTGATGGAACGGCATATGCTGCCACAACTTCCACCGTGTCGATAAATATATCAACATCGAATTTCCCGCCGGTTGTTAGCGATATAACTAAGAGCGGGACAGGTTTTACAGACATATCATTTACAGAAGCAGATTTCACTTCAAAATTCACAGACGCAGACAATAATTCGTTAACAAAGGTAAAAATCATCAACCTCCCGTTAAATGGTACCCTCCGCTTAAATGGAGTAAATGTAACCGCGGGGCAGGAAATTCCGTTGTTAGATCTGTCGAAACTGACCTTCCAATCTGCAATTAACTGGAGCGGTACTACCAACTTTGCATGGAATGGTTATGATGGTAAGGAATACGCGGTGAATAATGCGAATGTAACTATGACTGTTATCCTGCCAGTCGATCCGAATTCCAAAATCGGGGTAGCCAAAAGCGTTTCTTCTATTACAGATGGTATAAACGGTACATACGATATCAAATTCACATTTTCTATCGCCAATTATGGCCCGAATACGATAGAAAACATAAGCCTTAAAGACAATTTAACACAGGCTTTTGCTGGAACGGAATTTACTGTCAAGTCTGTTACCGCCTTGGGAAATCTTAAAAATAATCCCTCGTTTAACGGAAATTCTGATACCGAGCTTCTGTTGCCGGCAAGCAGACTAGTTGGAGGAGAGGAGCGTAAGGTTGAAATGTTGCTTAATGTAAAGCTTATTACCAAATCAGGCTCTTTCTTCAATTATGCTCTTGCAGAAGGGAGTTCGGCTATAACAGGTGCGAAGGTTCAGGACAGGTCAACAAATGGTCTAAAAGCTGATCCTGTAGTAAATGGTGACGTAAGCTTGGCGGAAAACACCCCCATCGAACTAGCTCCGCGTCCAACATTCATTCCGGAAGGATTTACTCCTAATAATGATGGTATAAATGATAACCTGATCATACAAAACGCCTTAAATCAAAAAATAGTGATCGAGGTATTTAATCGTTGGGGAAACCGAGTTTACAAATCAGTGGATTATAAAAATGATTGGTCGGGACAGTGTACAGAAGGTGTATTTCTTGGGAAGGATATCCCTGACGGGACATATTTTTACGTGGTAGTAGTGGATAATAAGAGTAAATATGTTGGAAGTCTAACGGTTCAGCGATAATGGGAAGACATATAAAACAAATATTTGTCCTCGGGCTGTCGATTTTAACTTCAGGTGTTGTGAATGCGCAGCAGAATGCCCTATTTTCTCAATATGTGTTTAACACCCTGGCTTACAATCCGGCATATGCCGGCAGTCGCAATGTAGTTTCGGCAACGGCACTTTATAGAAATCAGTGGTCAGGTATTAAAGGCGCACCTACAACGGCCACCCTTACGGCCGATGCCCCTTTCAAAGGGGAACGCATAGGGCTTGGTATTCAGCTCATCAATGATGAATTAGGGATTACAAAGACTACCGGTGCAGCATTGAGCGGCGCTTACAGGATCACATTGGCCAACGATGCGAAATTGTCATTTGGTCTGCAAGGCAGCATAAATAAGTTCACAGCTAACTTTACGTCTCTTGACCTGGGAAGCGGTGGTAATGATCCTATTTATCAGCAAGACGTCAATAAGGTCCTTTATAACTTTGGTTCGGGAATTTACTATTCGACCGAACGGATGTACATAGGTCTTTCAGTGTTGGATATGTTAAATAATCGGTTAGGACAGGACGCCTCCTTAGCGAGACAATCGGGACATGCTTATTTGGCAACAGGATATGTATTTCCTTTGAGCGAAGATTTTAACCTTAAAACCGGTGTACTGTTTAAAGGAGTAAGGGGAGCCCCAGTTCAGGCGGATCTCAACCTGACTTTATGGATAAAAGATGTTTTAGCAATCGGAGGTGAGTATCGTACAAGTGCTGATATATCAGGCTCAATGGAGATAAGAGTTACACCGCAAGTACGTTTAGGATATGCTTACGACCGAAGTACTACGAGTTTGAAAAGTTTTAATACCGGAAGTCATGAATTTATGATCAGATATGTATTTTCATTTGAGCAAAATAATTCTTTATCTCCGAGATATTTTTAAATAGGATAATGAACAAGATCTGCGTACTACTTTTAGTTTTATTACTGCACCTGACTACAGGTAGTTGCTTTGCTTTTTTTCAGGAAGATGACGGCCCTCTTTTGCAAAAGGCGATCAAGGAATACAATGCTTTAAGATTTGTTTCCGCTATCAAAGAACTAACCCGTGTTATTAAGAAAGACCCTCTGAATGTAAAAGCACAGGAGATGATGGCTTCGAGTTATCGCAACACCAAAGTTTACGATGAGGCTCTTTTCTGGTACGGCGAACTCACTAACCAGAAAAATATTAAGCCTGAATGGGCTTTATATTACGCTGAAGCTCTGGCAAACAAAGAGAGATATGAGGAATCTGAAAAGTGGTACCGGAAATATCTTGCCCTCAAGCCAACCGATAAGAGAGCAGCTGCATTTAGCAAGGCAAATATAGGTGAGTTTAACAAAGATGAAGGTAAGTGGGAAATTGAATTTCTGAATATAAACAGTGATGCGTCCGAATACTCGCCGATGTTCTATAAGGACGGCCTGATGTTCATAAGCAACCGAAACGAGAAGTCGCGTTATATGTTTGCCTGGGATCAGACCCCATATACTGATATGTTTGTGGTTGATAACCTGGAAGATGTTCGTGAAAGCGATGAGGCGTCTATTGAGCGTCGTTTAAGTGGCAAGAGCGATAAGCCAAATTCTTTAGTGACCTTACTTTTCAGAAACAATAAATCAGATAGTGTGGGAGCCGGGGAAATTGCCAGGCTTCTGACGGGTAAAGTAAAGTCAAGTTACCATGAAGGTCCCGCAGTAAGATTGCCAGAAGGATCGCTAATGTTCACAAGAAATAATTTTAACAACAAAAAGGCCGGGAGTAGCAGTGCAGGTATTAACAAGCTTAAGCTGTATACCGCTATAGGCGATAACTGGGAGAAAATAGTTGAATTTCCATACAATGATGAAGAGTATTCAACGGGTCACCCTGCTGTTAGTCCTGACGGTAGAGTATTAATATTTGCATCTGATGTAGCCCGTGGTTACGGAGGCACAGATCTATATTATTGTGTAAGGACTTCTGAAAGAGGCAATTGGGGGCGGCCGGTTAATTTAGGTCCGAAAATAAATACAGAGGGCAATGAGCAATTCCCGTTTATCGACAAAAACGGTAAGCTATACTTCGCCTCAACGGGTTATCCAGGTTTAGGCGGACTGGATATTTTCGAGGTGATACTGAAGGACATGAAGCCAGTTGGTAAACCTCATAATCTTGGCGCAGGTATTAACTCACCTGCTGATGATTTCGGGCTGATAAAAGAGGATGAATCAGATAACGGTTATTTTAGCTCTAATCGACGGGGTAATGATGATATATATCGATTTAAGAAGCTAGCTTTTGTTATTAAAATGCAGGGGCTGGTGCTAGACTCAAGAACCAATACACCCGTTGCAGGAAGTAAAGTTTTGGTTAAACATAATGGCCTTACCGACACAGTTCAAACAAATCAGTTTGGAGAGTTCATTATGCCGCTGGGCAAAATGGATGATTATGAGATAAGCGGCCGAGCCCTCGCGTATATCAGTAAAGAAGAATTTATAAGTACAAGGCAGATCACCCAGGATTCTACTATAAAATTGGTATTTAGATTAAACAAAGCTGAGAATGTTCAGAAATGGGTTTTGAATAATTGTGATTCACTAAAGACCTCTTTCGCTTTTGAAAATATTCATTATGATCTGGATAATTACGAGTTGCGCAGGGAAGATTTGCCGAAGCTTGACCAGATTGCAGATGTTCTGAAGAAGAATCCTCAGATCAATATCATAACGGCGAGTCATACTGACAGCCGTGCATCCGACACCTATAACAAGGATCTGTCATTACGGAGAGGTCAATCCGTTCGAAACTACATTGTAAGCCGGGGTATTAACCCAGAACGTATTGACGTAAAATACTATGGCAAAACCCGCCTGGTTAATTCCTGTGTTGAAGGGATGAATTGTCCGGAGCCGGATCAGGCACTTAACAGAAGAACGGAATTCGAGGTGATCATAAACGGAGTGAACCTCGCGCAGTTGGAGTGTACAAATCGATAGAAATAGTCAAACATTAAAATATTTAAACGCATTAATTCTCACAACAATGGTAAAAAATCGACTCGTCCTGCTTTCAGTTTTGGGACTATTCTTATTCTCCTGTAAAAAGACAGAACAAGATACCGAAACATCAGGCAACATAAATAAACTGGTTATCCCTGCGGGGTTTACCTGGGAAAATTCAAGAGATGTAAACTTTGAAATAAGGGTTACGGACACGAGATTCCAGAATGCGGTGCACGTGGTTTCAATCTATGATGGTGATCCAAATGCTGGGGGTAAGCTGCTGTCTAAAGGGTCAGCTTCGATAATCGACCCGTTTGCTACAAGGATCTACCTGACTAATACAGTTAAGGATGTCTATGTTGAAAAAACAGCACCCGATGGAACAAGTACAATTCAAAAGGTTACAGTAGGGTCTGATCCAAAGGTTACCCTTTCCTTAAGCGCAATTAGCCCGAAGGGTACAACTGCTGGAGGCGATGTAAATAAAATCTCTGGCTTAGATGATAGCCCGGATTGTAATACCGGTTGTACTACAACCATCACCAGCTCAAATACCAATATAAGTGTGGATAACGGGCAGGTAGTATGTGTAAATGGCAACAACATAACTATAGGTTTTACTGGTAATGGTGGAACGTTGAGGATTTGCGGTACAAATGTCACGGTGCAAAGTGGAAGTTTAAACAGCAGTGCGAAGCTTATAATTACCCGCAATGCATCAGTTACTTTTAGCAACCTTAATACCAACGGCAGCACTTCTGTGTTTGAAAACTATGGAACAGTCTCAATCAATGGCTCGTTCTCACCAAAGGGTACTTTTACAAACGAGGGAACATTGAGTACTACAGGGGACCTCGATCTGAACTCGCAAACTATTTTCCTAAACAACGGTATATTGAACGTGGGTGCTACGCTGAACGTAAACACTAGCAGTGTGGCCACCAATAACGGGTCGATAACTACCGCTCAACACTTCCAGTTAAACAGCCAGAGCGACTTTGTTAATAAATGCTTTTTATGGGCCAAGGGGGATTATAATCATAATAGTGATATGTTTAATTACGGCCTTATAAAAGTTAATAATATTACTACCGTGAATGGTAATGACATTATAACAATGTATAACGGAGCGATGTTGTCCACAAAAGATCTGAAATTGAATGGTGAGATAGTAGGCTCTGGTTCTGCCTCGCTGATAAAGGTTACAGGCGCTTCGACGCTGAATGGAGGAAGTGCGGTTAAAAATGCCCTTCGGTTTTGCGACGTTAACGGGATTGAGACTAATAATACCACTTTCAGCGGTGGTGCAACTCTTGCATGTAATTTATACATACCAGTTACCAATTGTAATACTGAAGGTAATGGTACAGCGCCTCCGGTAGATACAGACGGAGATGGCGTGATGGATGCACAGGATGAGTATCCAACTGATCCGGCAAAGGCTTATAATAACTATTATCCGTCGGCAGGACTTGAAACCGGTGCTACTGTGGCATTTGAAGATCAGTGGCCAAAGAAAGGAGATTATGATATGAATGACCTTGTTATGTCTTATCGTTATAAAATTGTAACGAATTCTCAGAACAAAGTGGTTCAGGTTGTAGGTGATTATAACCTCATGGCTGCAGGTGGAGAATTTAAGAATGGTTTCGGTATTGAGTTCCCGGTATCTCGCGCAAGCGTAAGCGGACTTACCGGCGGCACTCTTGAAACAGGCCAAAGCAAAGCGGTTGTTATCTTTTTCACTGATATGCATACCCAACTGGCTAATTTCAACACGCGGCCTGGTGACCCTGTTTCTGCGCCAAAGAGTTATACGGTCAGCTTTAACATTAGCAGTGGCCCGCTGCTTAGTACGTTTGGGCTAGGTGCATATAACCCATTCATCTGGAACAGTGGTATTACGAACGGCCGGGGTTATGAAATACACCTTCCCGGAAAAACGCCTACAGACCTTGCCAGCACCGCCCTGTTTGGTACTTTGGATGATAGCACGAATCCATCTTTATCGAAGTATTATGTTACCTCCACTGGTTTGCCATGGGCTATAAACATACCGATCAAGCCGTTCAAAT
>NZ_JBBJNI010000013.1:0-27818 GCF_037719425.1 Daejeonella sp.
TTTTGATCAGGTGAAAAGTAACTCAAATGAAGGTCACATTTATAGTTGGCTTTTTCATGCGCCTCAAAACGCCGGCAATAAAAGCGCAATAAGTTATCAAAACCAACGGATGATTATTGAAAAGCCGAACGCGCGTCTCTCTCTTGACGTAGTTTCGCCTGAGATCCATTCAGCCAAAATACGCGAAAGGAATGTTCAAAATGAAAGTTTTATCAGTCTTGCAAGCAAGCCAAATCAATCAGTAGCTAATTTTTTGGCGGTTATACTTCCAGAAGCTAAACCTGTTTCAGGCACGTACGGGCCCCAGCCAGCAGTTACGCGTGTAGAAGCTCCGGGCTGGATCGGTGCCAGGGTTGAGCATCATGGCGTAACAGATATGGGCTTTTTCCAAACAGGGGAAGTTCCCGCGGGTACAGTCGGCGGATTTATTACAAATGCAAAAAGGTTCACCGCTTCGCTTAATAAGGGGGGGGATCTTGTCAAAGTTTATTTTGAAGGGAGCAAGTTCGCCGGAAGTGGTCTAACCATACAAAGTGACCTATTTTTAACATGTGCGATGGAAAAGCATTCTGGGGGAGTTACGCTTGAAGTGCAATCCGACAAACCGGGTGTTCTGACTATTTCTTCTTTGATGGCTCCCGCAAGGATATCACTAAACGGCGTTAGCGTAAAGCTAAAATATAATACAGATTCAAAGGTGACTACCCTGCTTGTTCCAAAAGGAAAAAATGAATTTTTCATTGAATAGTTAGTGATGATTATAACTGTTACATTTCTGCACGAATAAAGAAATTTTATGATTCGAGCGCCGCTAGAAAGGATTCTCATCTATTTTTTTTGCTAATGGCGTCGTTCATCCACGTTGCCAGCTGTACGAAAAAAAGTGCTGCTCAATCCGAAGCTGTCGAAAAAATCACCAGCTTTTACACAGAGGTATTTTACTCGTCTTATGCGTTTGGCGACCTTGTTTTAAAGAAATAACTGATGCTGCTATGACGCTTTTATAGGATTGATACGGCTGAATTAGCCAGGAGATATACTCACTAAAATGTGCATTTACTAAATTAAAAAAACGTGAAAAACATCAAAAACCGCAAACAATTTCTTCAAGCTTTAGCCGGAATTTCCCTGAGCACAACGTTAGGAAGTTTCTTGCCAAAGGATTCATTCGCTTCAGTGAGTAATCCTGGTCTGGTTAGAAACAGCCCACCTCCATCATTTATTATAGATTCCCACATTCATTATGGCACCACGGCAACCTGGGTTGAGGATGTGGTGAAAAACTATAGGCCGCGGAACGCAATGGCTTGTGCCATTGCATATGTGAAAGATATGGGTGTGTTAAAAGAGGCAATTCAAAGTTATCCGGATGTGTTTATTGGTTATGGGCGTGTTTTGCCAGACAACCCTGCTGCAGTTCGAGAGATTGAAACCTTCAAGAAGAATGGTTTCAAGGGTATTAAGTTTCACTTTCCTCAACAGAATTGGGATGATCCGGTTTATTTCCAGTTGTATCGGCTTTGTGAGGAATATAAAATGCATATGCTTTTTCATACAGGTATTTCGGCTCATACGATATCAGATGAACCGCAATGGACTTCAGCGTCGAGAATGAGGCCTATGTACCTCGATACCCTTGCCCGACTATTTCCAAGGGCAACTATTCAGGGAGCGCATTTTGGAAATCCGTGGTATGATGAAGCAGCTGAAGCTGCTCGATGGAATCCAAATTTGTTTTTTGATGTTACGGGATCAACCTTATACAAATTTATCAAGTTAAATGAACTCAGTCGTATGAACCGTATTCTCTGGTGGTCCAGTGAAGAATCAGCAGCTAATCCGCACACTTTGAAGGGTGGGCCAGAAGCTTGGGAACATATTGTTTTTGGGACTGATGAGGTTCCGAATAATTTACAAAGTAACATCGACAGATTCGAAAAGATGTTTGATGAAAATAATGTTTCTACAGCCCTGAGGGAAAAAATTTATGGGCATACTATGGCCAAGATCCTTGGCATCGACGTAAAAACAAAGAAAAGCAAATAATTAATTCTTTTTACAGCCTTAACATTTCCTATAAACCTTTCGCAAACACAAATGACCGTACATGACAGTACAGGACGGTTAAATGATCCCTGTTCTTTAGTTTTAACCTTGGGGTTATCCGGTTCGGGAATAAGGATTGACATCCCAAAGCATTTTCAGGTCATAATGCCGGGTGTTTGAGAGTACAAAGGTCTGGTAAATTTTGTCACTGCAAATAAATAAATAAATAGGATATTTTATAACAATTAGATCAAAATGAACGCAAAAGTTAATTTTTTTAGACTACAGTTATCTGTAATATTAATAATTGGAATGCTTACTGTGCCGGCTTTTGCCCAAGTCTCCAACAACTTTAAGCCGGTTGATGATGATGGTATATTATCGATAAAGCAAAACCCTTTTGATGTAAACAACTTTGTTATTGGCCGCGACTTTCATGAAAATAAATTTAAGGACCAGGAAAAGGGACTAAAGGGAATGGCGGCAAGCTATTTCAATGTTTCTGATGCTTCTGATGCGAAAAAGCAAAACATAGCCCTTTGCGAGAAACTCGGCCTGGGCGTTGTTATTTCTGCGGAAGGCAAACACCTTACCGGGGGTGATTGGATGAAAATGTCAGATCAGGAGATTGATGACTATGTGAAAGCAATGGTTAAAAGTGGTGGGAATAGTAAAGCCATTATCGGTTATCATATCTGTGACGAACCGTCTTCGCTGGCTTTCCCCAAACTAGCGGTTGCGGTAGCTGCCGTTAGAAAATATGCCCCCGGCAAAATGGCAACTATTAACCTATACCCTAATTATGCCACTCTTTGGACGTTGGATCAGGTAAAATCTCAGCTTGGAACAAAAACGTATAAGGAGTATTTGGAGCAAGTTGTTAAGGTAGTCAATCCGCATATGATCTCTTATGATAACTATATGGTCCAGTTCTCTATGGATCAGCAAGTAAAAAGCCGTGCGGCGGCGCACTATACCAATATTATGGATGTGAGAGAGATTTCTTTAAAACATAATATCCCATGGTGGAATGTTGTTTCGAGTAATCAGATCCGTCACTATACAACTATCCCCACTATGGCGAATTTGCTATTGCAGGCATATACATCACTGGCCGCCGGCGCCGGAGGTGTTAGATGGTTTACATATCACGGACTATCATATGATTACAATCCTATAGACAAGGATGAGAATAAAACTTTAACCTGGCGCTACTTGCAGGAGGTAAACAGGCAACTATCTGTGTTAGGTCCGATTGTTAAAAAACTTAAATCAACAGGTGTTTATTTTACTGATGCATCGATAGACCCCACTCTCCCTCTCTTGCCCGGTCAGCATGTCCAGAGCATAGATTCAAAACAACCCCTGATGGTGGGTGAATTTGTAAGCGAGAAGGGTAATAAATATGTGATGATTGTCAACCTCGACCTGGAAAAGTCAGCCCGCTTTATTGTGAATACGAAAATTCCCGATGAGAGACTATTTGTAGTTTCCGCAGGGGAAGATGTACCCTATTTTTCAGAAATAGCAAAGAAAAAATTAAACGGCACAATGAGAGGAAATACTAAAGAACAAATCGAAATGTCGGAACAAAATGCATATTGGTTACCAGCAGGGCAGGGTGTACTTATAAAATGCTCAGGAAAATAAAAGCCCTTAGGATTCTAAAAGATCCGAGTCAGAGAGAACTGTATAATCAGAACTCAAAAATCGAGCAGAGTTTATATCTATTTTAATCAATAAATCATGAAATTAAGATTACTCACATTGTTTTTATGTCTATTCATCCTGACTGTACAGACTTTGGCTCAACAAAAAACTATCAACGGGAGAGTAACAGACGAAAATTCTCAACCATTGCCAGGCGTTAGTGTAAAAATCAAAGGAACTAATTCGGGTACAAGTACCGGCATTGACGGAAGTTATTCAATAACGGTTAACCAGGGACAAACTTTAGTATTCAGTTTTCTTGGAACTACCCCTCAGGAACATACCGTTGGTAATGGCTCTTCATTAAATGTTTCTATGATCGAAAATCAGAAATCATTACAGGAAGTTGTAATTGTGGGATATGGAACACAAAAAAAGGCGGATCTGACCGGGGCTGTTTCAACTATCGATGTTCAAAAAACTTTGGGTACAAGACCAATCACTGACCTGGCTCGGGGCCTTCAGGGAGCTGCTCCGGGTTTAACAATAACCACTCAAAGCGGTGCCATTGGAAAAAATCCACATATCCGTTTGAGGGGAATGGTGGGATCGCTGAATGGAGGAGGTGCTGAACCCCTCGTTTTACTCGACAATGTCGAGGTCCAAAACCTGCAGATGGTTAATCCGGATGATATTGAAACTATCTCAGTATTGAAAGATGCAGCTTCAGCTTCTATTTATGGAACGAGAGCCGCCTGGGGAGTGATTTTGATTACCTCAAAATCCGGCAAAAAAAATATGCCAAGCAAAATTTCATACTCAAATAACTTTTCGTCTAATGCTCCCACCAGTGTGCCGGAAATTGCCTCAGCTGCAGGTGGTGCAGAAATGGCGTTGGCAGCGCTAAGGCGCAGGGTTCCCGGTGCTCAGAATTATTCTATCCTTGGAGCTTCTTTTGATGATGAGAGTGTCAAGAAAATGCGGGAATGGGAGCAATTGTATGGTGGTCAGGATTTGGGTGATGAAATGGTGCTGGGTCGCGATTTTGAGATGAGGGGAGGCCTTTTGTTCTTTTACAGACCCTGGGATGTTGGCGAAAAATATCTAAAGGAATATACACCGCAACAAAAGCACAATATTTCTGTAAGCGCCGGAGGCGATAAAACATCTTATAATTTAGGTCTCAGCTATTTGGGCCAGGAGGGTGTATTGAAAGTAAACCCAGACAAATTTGTCAGATATAACATTTCGTTGGGTTTGAACTCTAAAATCAACAGTTGGTTTGACGCCCGGGCGAAAATGATAGTGGCAAATACGAATACGACCCAACCATATTTCAGACTAAATCCTCCGATTTCACCGTGGTACAATGTATACCGGTATCCCCAAACCTATCCTTATGGAACCTATCAAGGCAAGCCTTTCCGGAATATCATCACTGAGGTCGAGCAGGCACAAATGGATGGGACGAAATCGAATCTTTCCAGAATTCAAGTTGGTGGCACTGTTAAAGTTATTCCGGGATTAACGATAGATGGAGACTATACCTATTCTTCGACGAATAGCCATTTTCGTTCGGTAGGTGGTCCTACATCAGGGATTGACTTCTGGACTAACAGCCTGACATATAAAGATAACTTTCAGCCTGCCGTTACGGATAGATTGATTTATACTTCTAACTGGAATGAGATTAATACTGGAAAGCTTTTTGGAACGTATACAAAAAATATCAAAAACCATTCTGTAAAATTGATTGCCGGCGGCGATATTGAGTATTTTGAAGCAACCGGGCATGGTTCAACGAGACAAGGTTTATTGGTACCTTCTCAAGGCGAAATATCTCTTGCTACCGGTGATCAACTGGTGAGCGGTTCCCGTAGTCACTGGTCTACTCTGGGATCTTTTGGACGCATTAATTACTCTTTTAAGGATAAATACTTGTTGGAGATGAATGGACGCTTCGACGGATCATCCCGCTTCCCTAAACAGCAGCAATGGGGATTTTTCCCCTCAATGTCTGCGGGATACATAGTCACTAATGAGCCTTTCATGGATTTTGCTAAGCCCGTGTTATCCTTTCTTAAGATCAGAGGATCATATGGCTCCATTGGTAATCAGGACGTTGGCGCTTACCGCTTTTTATCTATCATCAGTGCAATAAATTCAAATTGGTGGGTAAATGGCAATAATCAACGGACCGTCACCACTCCTGGTGCCTTGTCACCTTCATTAACTTGGGAGACTATAAGTACTTTAGATCTCGGTCTTGATGCGAGAGTCTTAAATGATCAGATAGGAATAAGTTTCGATTGGTATCGGAGAACCACAAGCGATATGATCACCGGAGGTATCACATTGCCAAATACCTTTGGAGCGGCGTCCCCTGTAAGAAATTACGGAGAAATGCAAACTGTCGGCTGGGAGCTGGCCTTAAATTGGGATAAAGCCTTTGACAACGGAATAAAGCTAAACATGTCTGGTTCCCTTTCAGATTTTAGAGAAAAACTCACAAAATTTGCCAATGCTACAATGAACATTAATGCAAATTACCAGGGTAAATTTTTCGGAGAGATATGGGGTTACGAAACTGACCGCTTTTTTACCGAGAGTGATTTCAACGGCCAGGATGCGAACGGGAACTGGATCCCTAAAGCCGAAACGCCGAATCAAAGTAAAGTTACCGGAAATGTTGCCTGGTTTCGTCCAAGCCCGGGCGATATAAAATATAAAGATTTGAATGGAGATGGTAAAGTGGACTTTGGAGCGAACACGGTTGGTGACCATGGAGATCTGAGAGTCATAGGAAATTCTACCCCCCGTTATCAATATGGTCTCCGATTAGGTGCAGATTATAAAGGTTTTGATTTTAGCACGTTCGTGCAGGGGGTAGGTAAACGCCAGGATTGGCCAAGTGGCCCTAATTTTATTCCAGGATTCCAGTGGAATGAAGCATGGTATTCGAATCAGGAAGATTACTGGACTCCACAGAATCGGGACGCCTTTTATCCCCGTCCAACTGATCAGGTCGGTAATAATAGCGCCTTAAACTTTAATGTACAAACCAAGTATCTGTTAGATATGGCCTATGCAAGAATGAAAAATATCACTCTGGGTTATACCATTCCTCAGAAATGGAGCGAAAAAATAAAAATGAATTCAGCACGCCTATATTTAAGTGGGGAAAATCTTTTCGAATTAAACAATCTTACGATACCTATAGATCCCGAAATCGACTATACCGACGAACAACCCGATGCAAGGTCTTTCAACAGAGTATATCCCTATCAGAGAACATATTCCTTTGGATTACAGGTCACCTTATAAAATATTATCATGAAGAAGAACATATCCTATTTATTCATCTTAACTGCACTCATTACAGGTTGTAAAAAGGACTTTCTTACCCAACTTCCCCTGGATCAGCTTACAAACGAAACCTTCTGGACCAGTGAAAACAATGTAAGGACATTTGCGTCTGCTTTTTACGCCCCTAATTTTGCCGGGTATGGATCATCTTACACCGGGGGAGATTATTTTTCCAGACAGACTCTAAACGATGATTTTGGACCCTCTGCGCCTGACCCATTTCCTATCAACGTTCCTACTTCCGGCGGAGGATGGGACTTTAGCTCGATCAGGAAAGCGAATATATTCATAGAAAAGGTAAAAACGGTGCCTATGCCTGCTGAAGCTATTAATCACTGGACAGGAGTCGGCCGTTTTTTCAGAGGACTCGAGTATGCAAAACTGGTCAATAGGTTCGGTGATGTCCCCTATTATTTCAAGCCACTGACTGAGACTTCTCCGGAACTTTATAAAACGAGGGATCCGCGTACTTTGGTCATGGACAGCGTTCTCGCAGACTTCAAGTTTGCAGCAGAAAAAATCAGGGTTGTCGATGCTTCTACCGGCCCGAAAGGCTTGATCGTTAACAGGGATGTAGCACTCGCCTTTATGTCACGGTTGTTTCTTTTTGAAGGAACCTGGCAGAAATATCATGGTGCCAACGTTGCAAAAGCAACTGAATATTTAACAGCGGCAAAATGGGCGGCTAATGAGCTGATTACCCAGGGCAGATACAATTTAGGAAGTGATTACCGCGCGCTATTTAGTTCACCTGAATTATCCGGCAACCCTGAAATGATTATGTATAGAGTGTATGAAACTGCGAAGCTGACGCATACCATCATGACCTACAATAATAAAGCATCTCAAACCGGGCCGACTAAAAATGTTATTGAAACTTATTTATGTTCAGATGGCCTGCCAATATCAGTCTCTCCTCTGTATAAAGGAGATAAAACGATACTAAATGTCGTCTCAAACAGGGATAAACGGCTGACAGCAACTTTCGCAAGCGAAATACGACTTCCTGGTATCTTTGCTAATAGCGGAACGACGGGTTATGTAGCACATAAATTTTTAAACGACGCACTAAAGGATGCAACAGAAGGATCGTTAGACCTTAATACGACCGATGCACCTGTGATACGTTATGGAGAAGTACTGCTTAACTATGCCGAAGCCTCCGCGGAATTGGGACAGTTAACTCAGGCAGATTTAAACATTTCAATGAATAAGCTGAGGGCGAGAACAGGTATCCTGATGCCTCCACTTCAGATTATTGGCGGTTTACCTGGAGTGAATGGCGCGGCTTATGACGATCCTAAAAGAGATCCTACCGTTTCCCCGATGCTATGGGAGATTAGACGCGAACGGCGGGTAGAACTTATTTACGAAGGATTCCGTTTAAACGATCTGCGAAGGTGGGCGAAATTGGCTTATACTGATACTAAAAGCAATGCTGACATTAACCGTGGCGCATGGATTAAAGCATCGGACTACCCGAAATCGAGTGCTGTAGTCGAAGGAGGTGTAGAGGGTTATATAATCCCGTCTCCTAACAGTCAGAGAATTTTCGTCGATCCAAAAGTATACCTGAGCCCGTTACCGCTTGATCAAATTCAGCTCTATAAGGATCAGGGTGTGGAATTAAAACAAAATGCTGGATGGTGATAATAGTCCACAGCTGTCACGAAAAGCAGTAAGTTGAGATGACGATCATTAAACACCTTTGCAGATATAGTCCGGCAATTTTCTTGTTTGTGAGTTTGAAGAGCTTTGCGCAAGTATCAGATTCATTGCCAGAAACCACACCGTTCGTAAAACCAGGTTCATTTCCGATTTCAGTACAATTCACACCCGTCCCTTCAGGAAAAGGCTGGAAGGATGAAAAGCCGCCGCTGACTGATCAGGTTATTGAAGAAACCATTCACAATATAATTCTTCACGGCTTTACTAACTTATCATTCGGTGCTTTTGGTTCGGGAGGGGCAACGCCGAAGGCATTAACTTACGGGCAGAAATTAGGAATGAAGATTGACCTAACGTCAAACGGAGTCCAGCTGTTTAAAAGGAATATCCCGCCTCGATATAGTGTTTATTCACCCGAATATATTGATTCAGTCAAACAAATGATCGAGCCAGTGTTAGGCAATATTAAGAAAATTAAGTCTCCACATTCCATATTCCCTTTTATGGATGAGCCATTTCATGCCGACACTACTTCCTTTGATTACAGTCTTCAGGCAAAAAATGAGTTTCAAAATCAATATGGTTATTCGATGCCCCTGAGCTACCTAGCAGCAAAGAGAGATCCAGCGAAATATTTAGATTTTATAAATTTCCAGTCTCTGACTTTCCCAGCTGCCTGGAAGCAAATTTATAAGGAGGTCAAGGCCTTTGATCCGCGTCCCAAAATCGTTATGACCCATGACAGCCACAATACCATGGGAGGCGGGGTAAAATCAGATGCAAAGTATGCGATAGACGATGTATTCCACTGGGGAGCGGATTTTGCGGATGTTTTTGTATACGATATTTATCCTTATACAATGTTTGACTACCGCTACGGCGAACTCGGGAAGTTTCCGAAACCTCGTATAAGCCAAATGCACTACACCATGGCTCAGATGCGTAATTTGACCAGCACCTATGGAAAAGAGCTCGGATTTTGGCTAGGTACGTTCAATGAAAGCTGGTTTCGGCGTTATATTAACCCTGAAATGCGGAAACAATACTGGGGTGAGCGCGAACTCGCATATACTGCAATTGCAAACGGGTCAAATTTTATCATAACCGGTCTCAACATTCCTCAGGATGCACAGCACTGGGATGACTTGGGCAAGGGACTGCGTGCTATTCAGAAAGTAGGTTCTGAAATTCTTGCAGCCCCTAAAGTCAAATCGCGTGCCTGTTTCCTGTTTCCGAGAAGCCAGTATGTACAGTTAAACGAGGAGTACTTTAATGTGGGACTCACTTTTGAACTTTGCATGAGAGCTTTTGGGGAAATGGATATCATCCACGAAGAGCAAATTGTTGATGCAAAGATGAATGGCTATGATATTTTAGTATTGGCTGACGTCAAAATGCTACCGGCCAAGGTTGCTAAGTATATTGAAAAATTTGTACATAATGGTGGGATTGTAATTACAGACTGTGTCCCTCAAATGGATGAGTATATGAAACCATTACAGATTATGGCGAGGCTGTTGGGGGTTAGCAGCGCTTCCACAGACAGGGTAGTGCAAAACGGCCAATGGAACCCGTTCTCAATGCTGCCACCGCAGTGGGCTCACGGTTTAAAGCCTCCTCCCCCGGAACCGGTGAAAAAATTCGACAAAGCTGCGGGGACAGCATTTGGTTTGAATTACGACTTTAATGTCGTGACTCCTCGGGATTGCAAGGTGTCCGATGGTACCGTTGCTTTTAGCATGGCATCGGGTCAGCCAGCCCTTATTCAGAATCAGGCAGGCAAGGGTAAAACATACCTGTTAGGATTTTGTCTGCAGGACACCTATTTTCAAACCTGGAAAACTGACGACGTTAAGTCCCGCTCTCAGCTTTATGATATGATGCATAAGGTATTTGACGACACGAAAGTGTCATCTCATTCATACTCCTCCAATCCTGACATGGAGGTAACGGTTAGAGCAAATGATAAGGAAGCATTTGTGTTTGTCATAAACCACGAATCTGCAAGGGCTATTACGGATGTTACTCTGGGGCATTTGGGTTTTGATGTTGGCGAAATTATGGATGTGGACTGGGGGCGTACAGTTGACTTTACACAGGAAGGGAATAAAACTAAATTTACTGTACTTGCCGTGGAAGGGACCGGAACGGGTGTTACGAGGCTACTAAGAATTACTCCTAAGAAGAAATAGGGGGCAACAGGCAAAAAAATACGCCTATATACTCATTATTGCAGCTGTTGCATGACAGGACGAGGTGTTTGCTCTTGCGCCCAGCGCTTTTATTTCCAGATAGTTCTGATCATTTATAGACGAAGTACCTTTAGAATGGTGTGTTTACGGACCTCAAAACAATAACAAGAATTAAATATACTATGAAAAAAAAGATGCTGTTTCTGGTTTTACTTCACTTAGCTTGTCTGTCAGTTGTTGCACAGGTCTATGTAAAAAAGCTTTCAGTTGAGAACCTAACAAATCCAATTGCTATTGATGTACTACAGCCCAGATTTTCATGGAATATACAAAGCAAGGAGCGGAATCTTCATCAATTGGCTTATCAGGTTTTAGTTGCATCATCGCCCGAAAAACTGAAGGCCGAAACGGCAGATATATGGGATTCAGGCCAAGTTTTATCCGCAGCTTCGGTCCTGGTTCCTTATACAGGAAGGGAGTTATCTTCAAGACAAAGATATTTTTGGAAGGTCCGGATATGGGACCAAAGGAATAAGGCCTCAATATCTGATGAAACTGCTTACTTCGAGATGAGTTTATTAACGAAGAATGATTGGAAGGGTAAGTGGATCGGATCTCCAAAGGTATATGATTGGGCAAAGTTCGTGGCGCAACGAAAATTGTTGATCAAAAAAGGAGAGGATGATATCTTTAAAGCGGCACCGCAATTCCGGAAGTCTTTTCATATTCAAAAGAAGGTGGTAAAAGCCCGGTTCTATGTTTCAGGGATTGGTTACCACGTCCCCCGTTTAAATGGTCAAAAAATTGGGGACCATGTGCTTGACCCTGCTTTTACCCGCTACGATAAAAGTGTTTTGTATACAACTTACGACGTGACCGAAAAGCTATCAAAAGGTGAAAATGTTCTCGGGATCATTTTAGGCAACGGCTGGTACAATATGATCACAAAGACAGTTTGGGGGTTCGATCAAGCTCCATGGAAGAATGATCCTGTTTTGTTGGCACAGCTTGAGATACAATACCAGGATGGAACTGTTGAGATCATCTTTTCGGACGAATCCTGGAAGGTAGCTGCAAGTCCGATTATTTTCAACAGCATTATGCAGGGCGAAACTTATGATGCTAGCCTGGAGCTAACAGGATGGGATAAAGCGGGGTTCGACGATAAAGCCTGGTATGAGGCCGTAACAATGCGCGGACCGGAAGGTGTGTTGAAGGCTCAGATGATACAGCCTATAAAAATCACTGAAATGGTTGTTCCAGAGAAAATTACAGAGCCACAACCGGGTGTGTATCTGTTTGATTTAGGGAAAAATATCGCGGGGTTCGCCCGGTTGAAGATAGAAGCTCCGGCCGGAACTGAAATAACCCTTAAATATGGGGAGAGATTACTGGAAAACGGACTTGTAGACCACGCGGATATTGCGCAGCATGTGGCAGGTTCGTATGTTCACACAGACAAATATATTTCTAAAGGCAAGGGAATTGAGAACTGGCATCCGTCTTTTACCTATCATGGTTTCCAGTACGTAGAAGTTACCGGCTTGCCTGCCAAACCGGATAAGGAAACCATAACGGGCATGATTATACATACGGCATTGGAATCTGCCGGAAGTTTTAAGAGTTCAAATGACCTTTTGAACGCTATTCAGCGAAATGCATTGTCATCCTATAAAAGCAATTTCATGGGTTATCCGACGGATTGCCCTCAGCGGGAAAAAAATGGGTGGACGGGCGATGCCCATCTTGCGGCTGAAATGGGGCTTTATAATTTCAAAGCACAGAACGCCTATACTAAATGGCTGGAGGATATTGCTGATGAGCAGCGGTTATCCGGGGAATTAGCAGCTATAGTGCCGAGCTCAGGATGGGGTTATTTCTGGGGTAATGGTCCCGCCTGGGACAATGCAATGGTGCTTATCCCGTGGTATATGTATCAGTATGGCGGGGATCAGCGAATTCTCGAAAAAATGTACCCTAACATTAAACGATATGTTGATTATTTAAGCTCAAGAGCCGCAAATCATATCGTCCGTTTTGGATTAGGAGATTGGGCACCTGCGAAAACAAAAACACCACCAGAAATAACCTCGACCGCATATTATTATGTAGATGCGGTTCTACTTTCCAAAATGGCCTCGCTTCTTGGTAACGTGCAGGATGAAAAGAAATATGCTCACTTAGCAATCCAAATAAAGGAGGCCTTTAATAAGAATTATTATCATGGCAAGGGTATATATGATCAGGGCAGCCAGACGGCGCTCGCCTGTGCTATTTACCAGGGCTTGACTGATAATTCTTTACGTGAGACCGTTTCATCGTTAGTCGCGGCTGTAAAAGAGAAGGATGATCATCTGGACTGCGGTATGTTGGGTACTAAATATTTGCTGCATGCCTTATCTGATAATGGGCGATCTGATGTTGCCTATCAAATTGTGAACCAGCGTACCTTCCCTGGCTGGGGCAACTGGATAGAACAGGGAGCAACGACACTCTGGGAGCAATGGAATGGTACAGAATCACGTAATCATATTATGTTCGGAGATGTAAGCGCCTGGTTTTATAAGAATTTAGCGGGAATTGCACCGGATATTGCCCAGCCTGGATTCAAACGTATTTCATTCCACCCTTATTTTCCAGCTGATCTACAGTGGGTACAGGCTAGTCACGAAAGCATGTACGGAGAGATTCTAGCCGGCTGGAAAAGAAAGGAAAATGCGGTCCACTACAGCATAACTATCCCCGGAAACACCTCCGGCGAGATCATTATGCCGAAAGGTAAGACGCTGCTCCTTGACGGCATCTTATTATCTAAATCCAAATATGCAAGTAATGTACTGGAGTTGAGCGATGGGGTAAAATTCATTTTAGGCTCAGGTGACTATACGATTACCGTGAAATAAATAAAAAAGAAGTGAATAAAGCGTAAATTATATACAGAAGGATCCGTTCACCATACGTTATTCCCACTCTCCACTCCATTTGTTTCATCTTACCTCGTAAAAAACTTACTATTACCCGGCCGTCAACCGTCAATTGTCAACCGATTTAAATTTCTTGGGATCATTAAAATTCTCATCCTGATCTGTAGGCTGATTCTTTACTTCGATATCTTCAACGAGTCGCCATCGTCCATTTGCAAGGCGATAACCATCGTAGGAGAAATCAGGTCCATAAAGCTCAAAGCGCCCTTTTAGTTTATCATCTGGCGGGGCAAGGTGGTCAAATATTATGGTTGTAGTTTTTGGATCATAATTTAAGACCATTGATGCCTTGCGGTCGTATTCGAATATAACCCGCTTTCTTGTAGCGTTTTCCTTATCGCCATCAAAAACAGGCATCCCGAAATAGGCCTTATTATCTTTGAAATAAATGACGTCAATCACTTTCTTAGTCGACTTAACACTATTGCCTTTCCATCCCAACAGCATATAATAAGGTGTTTTTACATTGTTCAGCACCGAAATTATGCGGTAGTATTGAGCCCCATACCATTTTGCACTCGTTGTAACGCTGTCGGCAGGCTTTTTGAATCCGGAAGTGAAATCTACAAGCGGAAACATCTGGAGCTTCCCGCCAGGGTTATTCATCTGCACTGTCCCATAGTATCTGTAGCTGCCATCCGCGTTCATTACATGCCAGCTAAAAATCCTGAAACGCTTATCCGAAGAGGCTTGTACTGAAATTGACTTTAAAGAGTCAAAAGGAAAGTTGAACGAATAAGGAGTTTTTAAAGCGCTTACTAACGTTCTGATTAACTTATAGCTGGCATTATACCGCTGAGGTTCAAGACTGTCGTTAATCATTTTAAAGCTCAGGTCCTGGAGGGTGTCCTGATAAGCCTTTAACTTCTGGTTACCGGCACTAGCCGAATGCTGTGCCTGGACGTTAAATCCAAGCACTAACATGAAGCCTAAAATTATTACTGATCTTATCATTTACTTAAAAAGATTTTCAATCACCATTGCACTGGCACCGCCGCCGCCGTTGCAAATCCCTGCTACGCCAATCTTCCCGCCATTTTGCTGAAGCACATTTATCAGAGTAACTATTATTCTTGCTCCGGAAGCTCCCAGTGGGTGCCCCATGGAAACCGCTCCCCCGTTAACGTTTACTTTAGAAGGGTCAAGCTCTAAAATGCGATTGTTAGCCAATGACACAACAGAAAAGGCTTCATTGATCTCGTAATGATCAACTTCACCGGCAGCAATGCCTGCACGTTCAAGGGCTGCTGGTATAGCTTTAGACGGGGAGGTGGTGAACCATTCCGGCGCCTGCTGAGCATCAGCATAAGATATTATTCTTGCAAGAGGCTTAAGGCCAAGTTCATCTGCTTTCTTCTTGCTCATCAGTACAAGGGCAGCAGCACCGTCGTTCAAAGTCGAGGCATTAGCGGCCGTAACAGTACCGTCTTTTTTAAATACCGGCTTTAATGAAGGGATCTTCTCAAATTTAACGGCCTGTACTTCCTCATCGGTATCTACAGAAGTAACCTCACCTTTCTTGTCTTGTATCTCTACAGGAACGATCTCGTTCTTAAACTTACCATCAGTCTGTGCTTTCTGTGATCGTTTGTAAGATTCCATTGCGTAAGCATCCTGATCTTCACGGCTGATATTACAGTCGGTTGCGCATAGCTCAGCTGCAGAGCCCATGTGATAATCGTTATATACATCCCACAGCCCATCTTTTACCAACCCGTCGATGATCTTTCCATCACCAAGGCGGTACCCATTCCTGGCTTTATCAAGGTAGTACGGGACATTGCTCATGCTTTCCATACCACCGGCAACTATAATATCTTTTTCGCCCAGGGCGATACTCTGCGCAGCAAACATAAGGGCCTTGGTTCCCGAAGCGCAAACTTTATTGACGGAAGTTGCTGGAATATCCGTTAAGCCGGCATACTTTGCAGCCTGCGTTGCAGGGGCTTGTCCCACATTTGCAGACAGCACATTGCCCATGATAACTTCCTGAATCTGGCCCGGATCAATTCCGGCCCGTTCTACGGCGCCTTTGATGGCAATCGCTCCTAATTGGCTTGCTGATAAAGATGATAGGCTACCGCCAAAACTTCCAATCGGGGTGCGAACTGCAGATATTATATATACTTCGTTCATTCTTAAAATTTATGGAGCAAATTTAGATTCTTTGATTGCTTATTAACGAACTGAATGTCGTTTTGTTACGTGCTTCGTCGTACCTCCTCGCACCGACACGGCTGATATCAGCCTATGTATCCAAATCCACCCCCAAACCCCCGCCAGCGGGTGACACTGGGCGCCTATTCATCTTAAAATCCTATGCATCCTAATCCTGCTAAGCTTCTACCCACATCCTAATTATCCTTCCTCGAAATTCCATTAAATCCAACTATCGAATCCGGGAGGTTCGACATGCTAACAACCTCTTTGCCTGGAGTATAAGTGCTATAGGTGAACTTCTTCGCATTCTTAACCGGTATTTCAATGATTGTATAAGATTTTTGTGGCTCTGCCGCACGGCCGATAAGCTTACGCGGACCATCGCCAATAGCTCCCATATTCAGAAAGCGTATGCCGGCTTTTTCTGCAGGATAATAGGCATGCTGATGCCCGCTGATGTATAGGTCTAAACCGTAGGTTTTGAAGAACGCCAGGGCCGCGGCCGGATCTGAGTTTACTTCACCCGGTTTATTCTTACTTTCAACAATGGCATATAAAGGGAGATGACCAATCAGAATCCGTAAGCGAGCCTTTCTCGCTATTTTGCTCTCCATCTGGGCCTTCATCCACAGATAAACTTCTGGTTTGATTTCGGCACCAGCAGCATCCCAGCTCATCATGAATACATTATTCTTAATATAGCTATAGTAGTAAGGGTAATTGGTGGAATCAACAAAGGTGAGATTAATAGCATTAACATTTTCTTTCCAGAACGCTTTTGAAATAGCTCTGTCTTTTGTAAAAGAGGGTGAGGCATCATGGTTCCCAACCGTAAACCCAAAAGGTATACCTAACTTGCTGATAGGATTTAATACAGTAGCCTTAAATCCAGCCCACATATCCTTTATATTTTGTTCCGTTAATGATGCTTTTTGCCCGGCAATCATATCGCCGGAACATAGAATTATGTCCGGGTCTATGTCGGAAAGCTGGCTTATAACCAGGCTTACTTCTTCAGGATAGGAGATGGAACCGTAGCTCGCATTGAGATCGCTTATCACGCAAATTTTCAGTGGTTTATTCTTTAGCTCCTTTTTAATTTTGCGAGCTAAGGGAATCGGTCCCTGCAAAGAGCTATCCGCGACAAACGCCGTGAGAATCATGGCCGCCAGAAGTGTTATAAGTATATGAGCAGACCTCAGCTTCATCGTAAATTTTTATTCAAAACTAAATAAATATGTTTACCCCGATTCATCTTACAAGATAATTATTTCCTTAAATTCACAGCTAAAATGACAAATATCCATGCTTAGATCAAGATACAAAACATTCGTTTTTGCCGCATTTATGCTGTTTTTTGCCAGTTGCGCCTCAATAAGATATACAGAGAAATTCACATTTTTCCAGATGGCTGATACTCAGTTTGGTTTCTTCAATGAGAACAAGGAGTTCAGCAGGGAGACCAGGAACTTTGAGAAGGCTATTGCCGAAACAAACCGTCTTAAGCCTGCATTTGTTATCGTATGTGGCGACCTGGTTAATAAGCCCGGCGATATAGCACAGATTAATGAATATAAAAGGATCGCAGCGACGCTTGATCCGGCGATAAAGATATACAACGTATCCGGTAACCACGACGTTGAAAATATCCCGACGGCCTCTGCCATAAGAACTTACCAGGAACACTTCGGCCCCGATCATTACACTTTTAGAAATGGTAATATCTTCGGAATAGTGCTTAATTCATCGCTTATCAAAGACCCCTCGAAAGCGCCAAACGAGGCTGCCGCACAGGAAGCCTGGGTTAGAACCGCTTTAGAAGACGGAAAGAATTCAGGAAGCCGGAATATCGTTATTTTCATGCATCACCCGTTCTTCCTCAATTCTGCGGATGAGCCAAATGAATACTTCAATATCGATATCGACAGGAGAAAGATGTATCTGGCGCTGTTTGACAAATATAAAGTCAGAAAGATATTTGCCGGCCATTATCACCGCAATGCAGGTGGCAGGACGGGGAATATCGAAATGATCACAACAGGGCCGGTAGGCAGGCCGCTTGGCTCCGACAGCTCCGGATTTAGGATTGTTGATGTAAATGGTACAGCCATTACTCACAAATATTATAGGCTTGATTCGCTACCAGCGACGCTGAAGTTAAGATAAAGTCGAACCTGATCTCAACACCCTCTTCTGTGCCATCATATACCCGAAATGCAGCCCATCATGAAACGGCAGAAGGTTTAGCCCGTCGTTAGAACTTTCCATATCAACTCCGTATCGCGTAGCCCATGCTGGATAATTAGCGAACATATCCGTTTCAAGATCTAGTTCCAAATGATCCAGGCTGGAAAAAAGAAGCTGTTTGATCCGTTCAATTTCATCAGCCGAGACTGGTGCCCCAGGTTTTGATCCGGGCTTGTAAGCATCAAAATATTCCTGGTCAATGTTTTTTAAAGGGTGGCCGGATTTAACATAGAAGATGTTATCCTGGGCAGCTATAAGATGGGCTACGTTCCAGATAATGTTATTATTAAATCCCGTTGGGACTTTATTTAACTCATCGGTACTCATATCACTGATGAGATTTAGGATTGCTGTCCTGGTTTTTCGTACTACGTCTAGTTGTTTGTGCATGTGATTAAGATATGGAGGTTAAATTAGCATTTTTAAAGGAAGATTGTATCTGAACGGGATGCTTAGTTCAATTGGGCGTTGCCGTAGGTATCTCGGCCAATCTTAAAAAGATTGCCTGTCATTCCCGCGAAAGCCTGCCTACCGCAGGCAGGCGGGAACCTCATATTGCGATCCGCATTCCGACATCATACCTAAATACCTCCAGCTTCCAACCCACAAAAAAAGCCTCCTTGTATTTAAACAGGAGGCCTCATTCAACACGTGGGTCATTAATCCTTTACCAGTCTGAAGTTATAAACCTTTCCAGGTGTGGTAAGCCGGGCGTTGAAAAACTGACCCTGGAAACTGCTGGCATCTATCGGGAACGTATATTCCTGACCCTCATTAGCATTGCCGCTATAAACACGCTTCAGCCTGTTCCCAGCAAGGTCATAAATATCAAGCGTCACATTGTTTTGTTTCTTATCCAATTTAAAAGTTAGGGTAAACTGAGTGGTGAAGGGATTTGGATACCCTTTGATAACCGATACCTCGTTATTGTCGGCAGGTTCTTCCTCACTTGCATATTGTACATCAGTTCCTTCGGCGCATTTTCCTAGCGATGAACCATTTGCCAAATGTGCTGGGACTGCATTTGCAGAAACACAAAGCTGTACACACTTTTGCTTTGGACCGTTACCCGGGGTTTTATAAACCAAAATCTTATCACCGCAGCGTACATCGATCACTTCAACCGTTACCGATTTAACTGAAATACAACCTGATTCACTTTTAGCTTCCACAGCAAATGTGTAGCTGCCTGCTGCTGTAGGAGCGAAGGTTACATTGGCACCCGTGGTGCTGCTTAATCCCGCAGCAGGGCTCCAGTAGTATGTAGTGCCGCTGGTCGCTGTACTGTCTGACGCAGTTAGTTGTACCGTTTGAGCACCATAGCCAAGAGCAATGGTATTCGTGGGCAATCCAGTGTCGGGGGTGTTATCGCGGCTGACTGCAATAGCCGGATTTGGAATGCGACCATTGATCGTAACTACCGCTGTTGCAGAATCTATATTTCCTGCCTTATCTGTAACTACTAAAGTTACGGTATTCGGCCCGATGTTGGTGCAGTCGAAAGTTGTTTTACTAAGCTGCATGGAAGCAATTCCCCAGTTATCCGAAGATCCGTTATCGATCTCTGATGCAGTTATTGAAACCGTGCCGTTAACCAGGTTGCGCGATATGTTCTGAACAACTACAACAGGTTTAACCGTTTCGTTGCTGGCAACATTCGATCCTGTGCTTTCGTTGTAAAGTCTGTCCAGCGAGGTTACCGTATAATAATAAGTACCGCCTGCAACAGAATTATCGGTAAAGGTGTCTTCGTCCTGATTTGTTATCCCGATAAGGTTGTTGACATTTTCCTTATCTATAACAGGACTGTTTGAACGGTATACGGCAAACCTTTTTGCTTTATCAAATTCACTGGATGCAGCAGCAGGCCTGTTCCACGAAAGAACGACTGAGCCCGAACTTTTGGTTAAACCAAGTGAATCCGGCGCTGCAGGTGCAACATTGTCTTTCCAGGGCATTGCGGGAAGAAGTGCAGGCTTATTATAGAAACGCTGCATTAATGAATCCCGGTAGTTTAGCTTGTTACCTACCAGAAAGGCATGCCGAAAATGAGTCTGACCAAAGACGTTTGGATTACTTCTGTTTAATCGAACCTGGTTTGGTATTTCAGAGCGGCTGGTCCAGCCAGTGAAATTATTGACCTTATAATCTGCTATACCGATGTAAATGTGCCTTCCAAATGCGTTATTATTCCACCAGGGCACAAGTACCTTATAATCCGATCCGCCTTGACCTATAAACCAGTAAACCTGCGGAGTGAGATAATCTACCCATCCCGATTGTATCCATTTTTTAGTATCGGCAAACAAGGAGCTGTAATGCTGAGAAGCTCCTGAAAATGTAAGAGAACCCACATTAGGGTCTGTGCTGCTTCTGTAAATACCTGAAGGAGACACGCCAAACTTCACCCAGGGTTTTAGAACATTTATGCTGTCAGAAACGCGTTTGATAAGCAGATTTACATTGTCGCGGCGCCAGTCTGCACGACCGGGAGTAGTTGCAGGAAAATCGCGTGGATCCGCGTTATAAGCTGCGTCATCACCAGCAGTGCCGCTTGGGTAGAAGTAATCGTCGAAATGGATTCCGTCTACATCGTATCTTTCTACGATGTCAACTATAACATTGGTTACATGTTCTCTTACCGCAGGCAATCCGGGATTCAGGATCTGAACTGTTCCCACAGTTAACATCCATTCCGGATGCGATTTTGAGACATGTGTGGATGCATAATGCGCCGAGGTATTGGCGTTGGCAATGTTGGCGACTGCCCTGTAGGGGTTTATCCATGCATGGAATTCCATTCCGCGCTTTTTAGTTTCCTGGATGGCAAATTGTAATGGGTCCCATTGGGGTGAAGGGGCAGTGCCCTGCTTGTTAGTGAGGTAATATGACCATGGCTCTAAAGCGCTGGGATACATTGCATCGGATTGACTCCTAACCTGAAAGTAGGCGGCGTTCATTCCGGTAGCTTTATTGTGATCAAGGATTCCTATAAGGGCAGTTCGCTGCTGGTCGGGAGTTTTCGTTCGATCAGGCCAGTCAAGGCTGGTGTGAGTGGTTATCCACACACCTCTAAGCTCTCGTTTAGGAGCATTTTGCGCGAAGAGGTTAAGCGCAGTTAGAAGCACAAGAATAGTGGGTAGCAGTTTTTTCATAAAAAAGTATTTAGATTTTGGAATTTATTTGCATAATAGTGTTAATTGCAGGTTCATGAGTAAATATATTAATAACCCGCAGATATTTGCAAATGTTTTTCGCTTTCATGGTGATAAGTTGCGTAAAGTTGCAAGATATGCCGTTTACGTAACATGAAGCGGATAGTTAGTTTTCTGAATTTCAAAAACTCTCAACTCTCCACTTTCAACTCTCCACTTAATTAACGATCTTCCCATCATTAAGAAATCTGCGTGAATACAGAATACGATGCGGTAATAGTAGGTTCCGGTCCGAATGGTTTGTCAGCAGCTATTGTGCTGCAGCACGCCGGTCTCTCTGTCCTGATCCTTGAAGCAAAGGAAACTATTGGGGGAGGTTTGCGTTCTGCTGAACTTACCATACCTGGATTTCTTCATGACATATGTTCGGCAATTCATCCGCTGGCAGCGGGATCTCCATTTTTCAACAAGCTGCCTCTTGTTGAGCATGGCCTGGAATATCTTTATCCGGAAGTAGCAGCGGCACACCCGTTTGACGATGGAACTGTAGCAATTCTTAAGGGAACGGTTGACGAAACGGCTTCTGGCCTGGGCAGTGATGCTGCAGCGTATGCAGAGCTCTTAGCGCCATTAGTTAAAAGCTGGCCCGGAATGGCACCTGATGTACTTGGCCCATTGCATTTCCCAAAACATCCCCTGGATATGGCCGCTTTTGGTTTAAATGCATTAAGATCAGCTGCCTCACTTGCTGGTAAATTTAAAACTAAAGAAGCTAGAGGTTTGTGGGCGGGAATGACAGCACATTCGATTCAGCCCCTGACTAATTTAGCTACATCCGCTATCGGTCTGGTGTTACTGGCAACGGGGCACCTTGAAGGCTGGCCGGCGCCGCTTGGAGGATCCCAGCAAATAGCCAATTCTCTTTCTTCATATTTTCTATCTATTGGCGGGAAGATCGAAACAGGGGTTCACGTACGGTCAATCAAAGACGTCCCATCCGCGAAAGCGATATTGTTCGACCTTACACCTAAACAAATGTTGGAAATTGCAGGCGAACGCTTTTCGCCTCTTTACAAATGGCAGTTGGAGCGTTATCGCTACGGAATGGGTGTATTTAAGATAGACTGGGCACTTGATGGACCAATACCTTTTACATCCGCTGAGGCCAGGCAGGCAGGAACGATACATATTGGAAATACCTTCGAAGAGATCTCGCAAAACGAATTACTCACCTCGCGGGGGCAGCACGTCGATAAGCCATTCGTACTATTGGCGCAGCAAAGCCTGTTCGACCCAGGCCGGGCACCGGAAGGCAAGCATACAGTCTGGGCGTATTGCCACGTCCCGAATGGGTCGACAGTTGATATGACTGCTGCTATCGAAAACCAGGTGGAGCGTTTTGCCCCGGGGTTTAAGGACCTGATCCTCGCCAAACACACTATGAATACCAAAGAGGTGGAAGTGTACAATCCGAATTACATAGGCGGCGATATCAACGGCGGCGTCATCGACCTGGCCCAGCTATTCACCCGACCGGCATTCAGGCTTTCGCCTTATCGAACATCTGCGAAAGGGCTCTACATTTGCTCCTCATCAACTCCTCCTGGTGGCGGTGTTCACGGAATGTGCGGCTACCATGCCGCAAAACAAGCACTTAAAGATATTTTTCACACAAATACGTCACTATAATATGTCCGAAACAAAAAAAATATTATCCACGAAGACTGGGTAGTTGTTATCCTTGGAGCCCTGATCCCGCCGACCTGTTCAGCAAGCAAGTAAAAAGCCCTTTTATGCTTTCCTGATCGCGCAGGGGTTTAATGTGGTAGTAACCCTGATCATAGCATTGCTTTTATTTGGCGAGTAGGAAAGGCGATTATCTGCAATCGGCTTAAAATATAAAGGCCTTTTGAGCTTGAATCAAAAGGCCTTTTTTTATAGGTAAGTAGGGTCTGTATAGGGTTATTACAAGAAGTGTGCCATTTGGGAATCCGAGCAGTGAATTAATTTCATACAATCATGAACGGTTCACCCGATATGTCATCCCGAAACGCAGTGAGGGACCTTCGTGCAATCACGAGTTTAGCCGATATGTCATCCCGAAACGCAGTGAGGGACCTTAGTTGAAAGTTCCCTCCCCGCGAAAAGCGGGCCCGGCCTGCCTGTCCGGTAGGCAGGGATGACATCATTCCGGTATCAGATTACTCGAAATCACTATCGGGCTCGTCATGATCCTGTGCAGCGGGCACATATCACCAATTTGCAGCATCCTGTGCCTCTGTTCCTCACTCAGATTACCATCAATTTTTATGTGGCGTTTAATGTAGGTCGTTTGCTGCTCATTCCCTTTCACGATATCCATGGTCAGGTCCACACAGATACTATCCACGGGCCATTCTTTTCGATCAGCATACATTCTAAGTGTCATAGCGGTGCAGGTACCCAGACTCGCAAGCAATAGTTCATTCGGGTTCATACCTTCGTTCTTGCCGCCCATTTCTACCGACTCATCAGAAATAACAGTATGACCGCTGGACCTGATCTCTGTCCGGTACTTATCTTTTCCAATCTCAACCGATGTACAGGTAGTACCGATGCAATGTTCCAGTTCCATATTTAAAGTATCAAGTATCAGGTAGCAAGATACGGGGATATTTTACAGTGGCGGTAGGTTTATTATGAATTTGGGTCTGCTGCGAAAAATGGGCTCCGATGGCATGGCACGTAGACGTATTGTCATTCACGTATGTCATCCCGAACGCAGCGAGGGACCTACGAACAATTACCTCCCGGCAGATAATTTAAGAATATCGTTTATTTTAGTACGAAGTTCCCTCCCCGCGAGGAGCGGGTTCGGGATGACATCCGGCTCTTAATCCTTCCTTACCCAGCCATCTCATCAACCTGCGCCCCCGAGATCGGCATACTGATCACGTTACCGTGATGCACGCTGCCGTTGCTCCAGAAATTGCTGGCCTGTTTGAATATCTTATAGAACTGGTGTGACTCGTGTAACAGGAAAAACTCCAGCCACTGGCAGATATTCATGCGCCCCAGAACAGCATGGGTACCAACCCGCGAGAATTCCGCCGAGCTAAGATTTTTAAGCATGCGCTGCATCTCGTCGCGGACACGATAGATCTCGTGCAGCAAAGCACCCGTTGTCCGGGCAGCGGTGAACTGGTATTCCGGATCATTCTCCGGCTTATAGACTAAGAAGAATGGGTTTATCTCTGTGCTTATGCTTTTAAGCCTGTCCATGAAAACATACTGGTACCGGCATAAATAAGCTATAGTTTCATGGATCGACCATTTATCAGGTATAAATCGTGTATGGATCGCCTGAGAAGGAAGATCTTCTATATAATGCTTCACAATCCTGTACTGGCTGCAGAAGCGGTTCATGGTTTCAGCGTGAATTTCCATAGTTATGGTCTTAGGTGTTATAATAACGATAGGAAAGGCGTGCTTGTTTGAAACGCTGTCAAGTAATTGTGCGTTTTTGTGTAAATAGTTGTTTAAGGAATTTTAAAAGAGCAAGGGTTAATTTTGTTTCGGGGAAGGAAAGTTGTAAGTGGTAAGTTCTAAGATATAAGTAGCTGGGCGGAGGACAGTTGTAGATAATACGTTACTGAGTAGACGGCTTAACCGAGAAACTTATAAGTATAAAAAGTTCTAGGCGTAAGTTCTCTGGGCGGAGAATAACGTGATATGATAATAGAAATTTTATCCCAGCGCGAACGGTTTGTACGGCGTCTAGAAAACTTATAACCTACGACTTATAACTTACTACTTAGATGGTCGACCCGAAAAACATATACGCCAATATAATAGCTGCCACCACTCCCACAAAGTCGGCGATCAAGCCACATACCAGCGCATATCTTGGTTTTTTGATACCAACAGATCCGAAATACACCGCCAGGATATAGAAAGTAGTCTCGGTTGACCCCTGGATAATGCAGGCGAGCCTTCCCTGGAAAGAATCTGCGCCATAGGTTTTCATTACGTCGACCATCAGTCCGCGGGCACCGCCGCCGCTCAGGGTTTTCATTAAGCCAACCGGCAGGGCAGGAACGAAGTTGGTATCGGCTCCAAAAAGGGCAACAAAAGATCCGATAGCATTAACAACATAATCCATACAGCCTGTTGTACGGAATGCACTAATGGCCACCAGAATAGCGATCAGGAAAGGGATGATCATAATCGAAGTCGAAAAACCTTCTTTAGCACCATCAATAAATGCTTCGTAGACATTGATCTTTTGGGTCGCTCCATGGACTATAAATAAGGTGATGACTGAAAATATAATGATCCCGCCCAGCAATCCGGCATATATAGCGATCTGATCCGGAGGCAAGGCACCAAGCCAAAAATATAAGCCAAGCATCAGGGCGATGAAAAACGCGAAGAAAGCCAGGATTGGCAATTGTAAAAGATTTATTTTCTGATAGATAGCTACAGCGATCATCCCCGACAGGAAAGAAATGAATGTTCCGATCAGGCAGGGAATAAAGATATCTGCCGGGTTAACCGCACCGTTTGCCATCCGCAGGGCAATAACAGAAGTGGGTATCAGGGTTATCCCGGCTGTATTTAAAACCAGGAACATGATCATGGCATTACTGGCTGTATCCTTTACGGGATTTAACTCCTGCAGTTCCTGCATTGCTTTCAATCCTACCGGGGTAGCCGCATTATCAAGCCCCAGGGCATTTGCCGAAAAGTTCATGATAATAGAACCGTTTGCCGGATGGCTTTTCGGCACATCAGGGAAAAGGCGGCTAAAGAAGGGGCTCAGTCCTTTGGCAAAAAGTGAGATCATGCCTGCACGTTCACCGATCTTCATGATCCCAAGCCAGAAGGTCATGATCCCAATAAGTCCGATCGAAATTTCCGCACCCGTTTTGGCGCTGTCGAACATGCCGTTTACCACATTATTGAAAATGGCGGTATCCCCAAGCACCACCAACTTAATAAGGGCAACAATAAAAGCAATGACAAAGAATCCGATCCAGACGTAGTTAAGAGCCATAGTTTAAGTTGAAAGTTGAAAGTTGAGAGTTGAGAGTTGAGAGTTGAGAGTTTTGACTGGTAATTTCAAATGGTAAATTATAGTGACCTGGAACTTTGTATGAAGATAAGTAGTAAATCCTGTCATTTCCAAAAATTAGACCGAAATCATAATAATCAACCAAAATACATTAAGTTATACCCTGGGGCTAAATCAAACAAGTCAATTTGCTATATTCGGCTATGAAGAATCTTTCATTACTCCTGATAACTGGTATTCTGCTGATTGCCTGTGACAAAAAAGAGGAATCACTTGCGGGGCGACAATTTCAATTAATGGAGGCTGGGACCGGTAAAACACCTGTAATAGTTCACATTTCATTTGTAAATGAGCAAAGAATGGACGTTTGGACGTTGAGGGGTAGTTCCGGCGACGTAGTAATAACACCATATCAATTCGAAGACGGTCTGTTAACTTTCCGAGGTGCAATCTATGAAGCGAAGGAGAATAAGCTAGGTTTTGATCTGTACCGTGGCGAAACGCTGGCATATAAGCTTATCCGTACGTATACCAGAGTTAAGACACCAGTTAGAGACCACCAACCCCGGATAAAGGTTGATAAAAATCAGCAGATCTAGTTATTGATATTGCTGTTTCTGTATCCCGGCCGTTATAAAAAATTGGACTCCTATAATCCCATCGTTTACTAATTGCCCCTTTCAGCTTTCAACTTTCCACTTTCAGCCTGGCCCAGTTTCTAGAAAACATACCACGTAAGGGGATCGCGTACAACTTAAATTGAGCTGTTAGTAATAACCCCATTCTCAATTGAAAGTAAAACCTCCAGACCATCCATCAAAACCAGGTCCGCCGGCTCATCAAAAACCATCTTCTTCGTTTGGATCAGTTTAAAGGATTCGCAGTTAATATCCTTATACCCGAACCTGTTCGACAGATCCCCGATATCCCCAATGATGTAGGTGTAGGTTGTTGATCTCAGATCCTCCGCTATGATTTCATTAGCAATTAAGCCGACATCGACTGTGTATGCGCTGGGTTCGACGCTTTCAACTTTCAGCTTTCCGCTTTCCGCTTTCAGCTGGCAGTTTCTAAAAAGGACCTGGAAATGGTGAAGCTTGTTATCTGGTATAGCGAAATAATCAGTTACCGTTTTCCGGAGAAAAGAGCGTTCCGATATGGAGAATAGGCCGGCCATGATTGAAACGAACACTAGCTTCCGGATATGCTGTTTCTCCGGGTCATCTGCATAACCGCCTGCTTCAATTAAGATCGTACTGGTTCCTGCAGCCTGGAAATTATCGCCAAAAGCGCGCAC
>NZ_JBBJNI010000013.1:27828-39255 GCF_037719425.1 Daejeonella sp.
ATACTCGTCATCAAAGCGGCCGACATGTCCGGGAATGACTTCCTGCAAGGTGTCGTTCATCTCCGCGATCACCTGCATGGCTATTTGCCTGATGGTGTTCACGCTCAGCGCTTCATCATATGCGGGTGCAAGTAAAGAAATGGTAGCCGGGTTACCATGGTTTCCTGCCGACCACATCGTAGTCTGATCGTGTAAATTAAATCCAAAATGGGGCTGTATTTCATCCCTCAAGGCGCGCAGAAGCTTTCCCTCGGGGCTTTGCTGACTATGGAAATCTCTATTGATGTCGATCTCCTGTGCATTCCTGCGATTAAAAACCTCAGCTCCGTCCGGGTTAACCATTGGAAGAATGTACAGGGTGCAGTTCTGCAGAATGATATCCTTTACATCATCGCGGTGTTCGTCTCCAAGGAAGTTAAAAAGATCCATTAAAGCCATTGTCGCGGTTGCTTCGTTGCCGTGCATCTGGCTCCATAAAAAGACTTTTGCCGTGCCGCCACCACATTTGATCAGGTTGATCGGGCGCCCCTCGTAAGATTTGCCAACCTCTCTGATTTCAAACAATGGATTAGTTTTAAGCTTTTCAAGCACGTTAAGCAAATCCTTGTGTTTGAAAAAGCGGTCTTTTATGTCCTTATTAATAAATGAATGGTAGGAGTGGAGCAGAGAGATGATTGAATCCATGGCGGTAAATTTAACATCATAACCCGGCAATTCCTATCGCGGCTTAACGTAATTAAACCTGTTTTTTCAAGCGAAGCATATTACGTTTTTATTCGCTCCACCTTACCAACCAGAAATATATACGACAGGGCACCCAAAAATCCAAGTAGTCCAATAAACAGCAATGCGGGTTCAAAATTTCCATTTTGTGCCAGGAAACCGATCACTATTGGAACAATAATAGAGGCTAAGCCGCCAATAAAATTAAATACCCCGCCGGTTAGACCGACAAGATTTTTAGGTGCTAGTGTTGATACAAAAACCCATGTGATCGATGCAAATCCATTACCGAAGAAAGCCAGTGCCATGAAAAATATTATCAGTGTAGTGTCATCTACATAATTGGCTCCAACGATGGAGATCGACAGCATCAGGCCGGTTATAACTGGTGCCTTACGTGCAACCCCAATAGAAAATCCTTTTTTGATTAGGTAGTCTGATAAAAATCCTGATGATAGAACCCCTATAAACGCAGCGAGAAATGGAAGAGAAGCAAGAAATCCCGACTTTAAAAAGTTAAGCCCCCGATATTCTACCAGGTAAGTTGGAAACCAGGTAAGAAAAAACCATAAGGTCGAATTCACCGCAAACTGGCCGAGGTAAACTCCCCATAGTTTCCGATGTGAAAATACTTCTCTCAGGTTTGACCATTTAAATTCTGATTGTCCGTTGGCAGTGCCAGCAGATTCACGATTGATCAGTCCACCACCCCGTTCTATCAGGTCAATTTCTGCCTGATTCACGTCAGGATGTTTTGCCGGATCGCGATAAAACCGGTACCATACAAACCCCCAGAAAATACCGATAAGCCCGGTAATAATAAATAAACCACGCCATCCTGCGTAATATTGAATTGCAGCCAGCGCCGGGGTTAGAAGTGCAAGCCCGAGAAATTGGCCAGAGGTGTAGGTGGCTATCGCCGAGGCGCGTTCATTATCCGGGAACCAGCTCGTCACTACCCTGTTATTTGCCGGAAAAGCAGGGGCTTCAAAAGCGCCGGTTAACAAGCGGAGGCTAAATAATCCTGCAAAACCTTTCACAAATCCCTGTAAAAGTGTTGCAAGGGACCATGAAATGAGACTTATCCCATAAACAATTCGCGGCCCAAAGCGGTCAACCAGGATGCCTCCGGGTATTTGCAGTGCGGCGTATGTCCAGCCGAAGGCTGAAAAAATTAGCCCGAGCTGAACTGATGATAATTTAAATTCATCATGTATCTCCGAAGCCGCCACAGAAATATTGCTGCGGTCCATATAGTTGATTACAACATTAATAAAGATTAATGCAAGTATGCGAAGTCTTATTTTACTGGGTTTCATGTAATATCTGCTGCGTTTTAATAAGATCTGTTTAGCCTACCATTCGGCCACACTTCCGTCGTCATGTCTCCAGAGCGGATTATGCCAGTTGTGCCCAATCTTCGCCATCTTCCGGACGTGATCTTCATTAATCTCGATACCTAAACCCGGCCCTTCCGGAATTTTTACATATCCGTTTTCATAATCAAACACCGTTTTATCCGTAAGATAATCAAGCAAGTCGCTTCCCTGATTATAATGAATTCCTAAACTTTGTTCCTGAATGAAAGCATTGTGGCAGGTTGCATCCACTTGTAAACAAGCCGCCAGAGCAATTGGTCCGAGAGGACAATGAGGAGCGGCGGCTACATCAAAAGCTTCAGCCATAGAAATTATTTTTTTACACTCGGTAATGCCGCCTGCATGAGAAAGATCTGGCTGAATAATATCCACATAGCCATCCTTCAGGAGATTTTTAAACTGCCATTTGGAAAACATACGCTCTCCGGTAGCAATTGGTATCGAAACAGCGTTCGCAAGTTCCCGCAACGCCTCATTATTCTCCGGTAAGACAGGTTCCTCAATAAACATAGGGTGGAAAACTTCCAGCTCCTTTGCAAGGGCTTTAACCATTGGACGATGAACCCGCCCGTGAAAATCAATACCAATACCTACATCCACACCAACAGCCTCTCTGACGGCCGCAATCCGGGCAACGGCTGCATCAATTTTTTTATGGCTGTCAACATACTGCATTTCCTCGGTAGCATTCATTTTGACAGCTAGAAACCCGCGTTCCGCCATCTCCTTTGCAGCAGCTCCTACCTCATTAGGGCGGTCTCCGCCGATCCATGAATATACTTTCATTAAATCCCTGGCTTTTCCACCAAGCAGCTGATGGACCGGGGCATTGTAAAATTTGCCCTTTATATCCCACAAAGCCTGGTCAATTCCCGCAATGGCGCTCATCAAAATAGGGCCACCCCGGTAAAAGCCTCCCCGGTACATCACATTCCAATGGTCTTCGATATTCATTGGATCTTTACCTATCAAATATTCCATAAGCTCATCGACGGCAGCTTTGACAGTAGCAGCTTTCCCTTCAATTACCGGCTCGCCCCATCCGGTAATACCTTCATCAGTTTCAATTTTTAGAAAAAGCCACCTCGGCGGAACCTGGAAAAGTTCATAACTTATTATTTTCATCATTAATTTATATAATCGATTACAATTTATATTTTTTATGCTAAAAACTTTTATATACAGCATCTTTTATAACCTAAACAAAAGAGTATTGAATTTCGCCAGCACCACAACCCCTGTTTGATCAAAAGCCTTTTACAGAGGCCAAGCCTTTAAGGGTGAAAAAAGGGACGGAGTTTCTGGTACTCATTCACGCACCTCACCAATCTGGCGATCCTGAATACAGGGAGTAAAAGTAACCAACGTATAACAAGCAGGGGGTGACTGGGGATCAGAAGAACCCGGTAGGCAGGTGACAGGTGCCTCGTTTAAGTTCTTTTTAAAAAAAAGCCGATTTTTAGTAAATAATAGTTAAAACCACGGGTTCAATCTGAAATTTAAGCTATGAATTATCATTTTTTTAACATATATCTGGACAAATTATTAAAAATATACATATTTATTCAATATTTTATTTTGAATTTTCTTTAAAAAACACATTATTTTATATTTTATTGAAAATATAATTAATAATTTCCATTTATTTTACCAATATATCCATATTTACTATGAAAAAATTAGAATATTGTCTAAAATATAATATAAAAAGGAAAATAATGCTAAATTTATGGCGACTTGATAACAGAATAATTAATTAAACCTTAAACAATGAAAAAATTTGACTTAAAACAGTCCATACCATTTTTGGTATTGGCAGCGGTAGCCGTTTCCGCAATTTTTGTACCTTCTGCAACTACTTTTGGGGGAGAAGGCTATGTTGCTGCCGACATTGCCTGGATCATCGTTGCGACCGCATTAGTGTTTCTCATGACACCCGGACTAGCCTTTTTCTACGGCGGTATGGTCAACCGGAAGAATGTGATCTCAACGATGATCAAGAGTGTAGTTGCCACAGGCGTTACAACCGTATTGTGGGTAACGGTAGGATTTAGCCTTTCTTTTGGTGATTCGATCGGAGGCATTATCGGGGATCCGACTACCTTCCTTTTCTTTAAGGATGTTAGCTCCGGAGCCCCGTGGAGCCTCGCGCCCACCATTCCGCTGACGCTGTTCGCAACATATCAGCTGATGTTCGCCATCATAACACCCGGACTGGTGGTTGGCGCGGTCGCCGAACGGATCCGCTTCACGTCCTACATCTTATTCATTGCTTTATTCGGGATCTTCGTGTATTTCCCACTGGCGCATTGGACCTGGCATCCCGAAGGATTCTTATTTACGATGGGCGTGTTCGACTTCGCTGGAGGAACAGTAGTCCACATCTCTGCCGGCTGCGCAGCATTAGCGGGAGCGTTGGTCCTTAAACGCCGGAAAGTGCATCTGGAAAAGAAGGAAATTCCGCCTGCTAACATACCTTATGTACTAATTGGCACCGGATTGCTTTGGTTCGGATGGTTCGGCTTTAATGCGGGATCGGCACTTGGCGCTAACGGGCTGGCTGTGTCGGCTTTTGCAGCAACAAATGCAGCAGCAGCTTCTGCAGGTTTATCGTGGATGTTCTTCGATGTTGTCCGCGGCAAGAAACCTTCGGTGCTGGGCTTCTGTATCGGTGCGGTGGTGGGGCTTGTAGCCATAACTCCCGGCGCCGGATTTATTGAGATCCCCCAGAGTATTTTTATTGGCTTTGTCGCCGCTATCATTTCGAACCTTGCCGTATCATTAAGGTCTAATACCTCTCTTGACGATACTCTGGACGTATTTCCATGCCACGGTGTAGGAGGTATAGTCGGTATGCTTTTAACGGGAATATTTGCAACTAAAACTGTTAACCCAGCCGGACCGAACGGATGGTTTTATGGTGACCCGGGATTTTTTCTGACCCAACTGACCGGCGTAGTCATTGTAGTAGCTTATAGCTTCATTGTATCTTACGTGATCTTTAAGGTGATAAACATGCTTCAGCCTTTACGTGTATCGAACGAAGACGAAGAAATGGGATTGGACGAAAGCCAGCACAATGAAAAATATATCCAGGGCACACTTCTGGTCACCGAAAATGGTGTTATAACAGAAAAAAGTGTCAGGCTATTAGACAAGGATTTTCAGGAAGAGTAGTTTAAGTAATAATTGTTCATTTTAAATTGACTAAATATGTTAAAAAGATATATAATCATCGCATGCATGGCACTACCAGGCCTGTTTGCACAAGCACAAACCGTTGAACCTGTTACACCGCTGGTAGTCTCCGGTTCGGCCGACGTATACTACAAGTATGACCTGTCGACCTTCAAATCCCCTACAGGGGGCTCAAATATTCCAACAAGCTTTGCAAATGATCAAAATTCCATTTCACTTGGGATGTTGAACCTTATTTTAAGCAAGTCTGTCGGCAAAGCCTCATTTGTAGGAGATGTTTCCTTTGGCGCTCGGGGGCAGTACCAATCTATTCCTAACGGGAATGGCGATCCCGGCAATATGGCCAACAGCTTTAATATCCAGAACCTGTATGTTAAATACCAGTTCAACGAAGCCTTTTCGATGACTGGCGGTTACATGGGAACCTTTGTAGGGTACGAAGTAATATCGCCAATACCCAACGTGAATTATTCAACTTCGTACCTGTTCACAAACGGGCCGTTTCAAAATGCCGGCTTAAAAGCTAATTATAGCTTTTCCAGTAAGGTTGGCCTTATGGTAGGGCTGTTCAACGATTGGAATACTTACCAGGATCTGAATGGGGTATCGCATATCGGAGCACAACTGTCGTTAAATCCCACAGAAAATTGGTCGGCTTTTATCAATGTGCTGAGTGGCCGTTCCGCTGCAGGCGCCGCAACTTACGGTTCGGGTACAATCCTCGACCTGACCACCACCTACAAGATCAATGAAGTACTAAAGATCGGGCTCAATGCGGCCGATTATACCCTTCCCGAGAATAATGGGGGATATAGCGGAGTAGCGGTCTACCCGCAGGTTGCATTGTCAAATAGCTTTACCCTGGGAACAAGAGGAGAATATTTTGCCTACAAAGATGGAGTTGCCGGCCCTGGCACTTCGGTTGTATGCTTCACCGTGTCGGGCAATATCCGGAGCGGCGCGCTGAACCTCATTCCCGAAGTACGGCTGGATAATAATGGCTCCGCTACTTTTTTTAAAAATAACCTGACGCCCACGAAAACAGCAAGTCAGGTGTCATTGGCAGCAGTTTATTCGTTTTAGTACAAAAGCTTATTCAGATTTCACTCTGGCCGGATGGGGGCTGGGGTGGGGTTTGAATAAGCTTTTGTAAGTTCCAGCCTGGCTGCCCGCAGGCAGGCTTTCTATTGAATGCAAGCAGGGAAGTGGTTTAAGCAGATTCCGGCTTTCCGGAATGCTGGAATAACTCCTAAGTCAGCCGAAAAGTCCGCCAATCCCCCAAAACAAGGGCAGCACTACTCTACACACCAAAATCGGGCGCGTAAGGAAGAAATTTTCACTATCGTTGAAAATTAACCCTAAATCTTTCCGGTAAAGGCTTGAATTTAAAGCAAATCATCCCTTTTGCCGTTTATTTCGTCACATTAGGCAACAAATTTCGATAAAAAGGAAACAAATAGGTAACAAATACGTTTTCAAGGGACTGTGAATCATATAATATTTGGAATATAATATATCTAAGCTTAAACTTACGCTGTAAATGTTGTCTTCGAATTACCGTTTCCCGCTTTTAGTTAAAATACCCGGCATCTTAATCATTCTTTCAGCTTCACTGGCACTAGTGGGCTGGCAAATTGATCAGCCTGTTCTGAAGAGCCTGGTCCCGGGAATCACACCGATGAATCCCATGACGGCCATTACTTTATCCTAGCGGGAACGTGGCTGTTATCAAACAATTCTGCGAACAAGAAGCTGCTGGACAGTCTTGCGGGCATCATTTTGTTTTTTGGAGTAATCCATTTTTTTACTTATTTAATTCCCGTGCCGGGGATAAGGATGGACCTGTTATTATTTGGCGATAGGATCCGCAAAAGCGGCATCCCAATCATGGTCGCACCAAATACTGCCCTGAGTTTTCTTCTTGCAGGGGTAAGTATGCTCCTGGCAGGCCGGAGCGGGCGGCGCACCCAGCTGTTCAGACAGGTAACTGTCGTCATACTTCTTTTCCTGGTATACTTTTCTGTCCTTGGATACATATTTGACATTCCGGCCGGTTATCGCATAGGCGGACTTACACCCATGGCGCTTATCACAGCATTGAACTTTCTGCTTTTTCTTCCCGGATTGCTATTTGCTGATACCCGTTTTGGAGTAGCCGAGATCCTTTCCTCACCCCTTCGGGGTGGCCGACTGATGCGTTTGATGGTTCCCTTTACTATGGTCTTCCCCCCATTTATTGGATACCTGATGCTCGAGGGCGAACGGATGGGCTTGTATCCCGGAGAAGTTGGAGTACAGCTAACGACAATAGTTTTAACGATCACGATGCTTTTTGCCATCTCGTATTACGCTGCACTGAACATTAAGAAAGAGCGTTCCGAACATGAAATAGTTACCCTGATGATGGTTATGAGTGAGGGAGTGATGCAGCTTGATAAAGTTGGTGATGTTATTTTTTGTAACCCGGCGTTCGAAGAGATCATGGGGTATACGGAGAAGGAGTTGATCGGACGGCCCCCCACAGATATACTCATCTCTGCAAAAGGTAAAGAGGCCTTTTTAAAACGTATTGAAGATCGTAAAAAAGGCATCCAGGAGCAGTATGTCAGCGAGCTGCGCACCAAAGAAGGCAAAAATGTTCACCTCAACATAAAATCTAAGCCGCTTTTTGATGAACACGACTGTTATAACGGAGTCCTGATCTCTATCAGGGACGTAACCGAAGAGATCCTCACCATGGAAGATCTGAAAGCGTTTTCCGCTTCTGCAGCTCACGATCTGAAATCACCCCTTGCGATGATCGAATCGGTGACGAGCCTCTTTGACATGGATAAGCTGGACGATGATCAGCAGCAGCTAATTACCTTTATCAGCACGGAAACCAAGCGAATGGGGAAACTGCTCGAAGACCTGCTGATATATTCCAAAATGGGTACGGTGGAGTTGCCCCTGACGCAGCTGGATGTAAATGAAATTGTATCGGAAGTAAGTCAGCCGTTCGGGGAGCGTCCGGTTAAGTTCATCGTAGAGGATCTGCCGCCAGTTACCGCCAATGGGATCGCAGTGAAGCAGCTCTTGCGGAATTTAATCTCTAATGCGGTCAAGTATTCAAGTAAGGCAGCAAGTCCGGTTGTTAAAATTGATTCTTACGAAGAGCGGGGCCGTACCTGGTTCAGTGTTTCAGATAATGGGATTGGCATGGACGCCAGTCAAATGGACGGTTTGTTCACCCCCTTTAAACGCTTTACCAGCGAATTCGAAGGTAACGGACTCGGACTGGTTATTGTAAAACGGATCGTTGAACGTCACGGGGGAGAGATTCACGCAGCGAAAAACGACCCGTCTGGGCTAGCCTTTCATTTCACCTTAAGCCCGCTGGGGCAGGCGGCGTAAAATTTTTACTCGTCTAACAGGCTTTGATATTTCTTCCAGTTATCCGCTATCGCGAGGATATTTATTGCCATTAACACCACGGCAATAATAAGCCCGCTCGGCTCCGTGGTAACGTGATGCACCAGAATCCCAACCATTACCGGCAGGATAACGATCGCCCCAAGCGCACGCGTTCTGGGGATCGTGAAGAGGATAGCTCCAATAATTTCTACAGTAGCTACCAGCGGCATCAGCCATTTAATAGACATAAACGCCGTGAAGAATTTAATCTGCTCAGGCGTCAGCTCCGGCATCGGCATGTAATTGAAAAATTTGTTCAGGCCGGCATTGAGGAACATCAGGCCAAAGAGAATGTAAAGGATCGTTTTAACGATCTTCATAAAGAGGGGTTTATGGTTTTACTATTTAACTGAAAGTCAAATTAGGGAAAGGATTGATAAATGGGAAGGGTTTGGGAAGAAGTGATAATTATATGACAAGCCGCTCATAGCTGCGGAATGGCCTAGTTTTCCGCTGGGGGTAGGAGGCGGAGTTAGTTGCCGACGAGCAGAAAAGGCCACCTACATGAACTCGACTCGGATTTGTACCCGTTCAGCGTCAGGGTCTGTAATTGATGTTATATCTACAACGTCGCTTTCATTAAAATACTTAGCAATTCCCTTAATTATACCTATCGCCAAGGCCCCCATCCTTCTTTTTGAATAGTAGTCAATGATTAAAAGCTTATTATTAACCTTTGTTACATTCAAAACAGGCGGGCTGGCAGCGCTATTTAATTTTCTGACAGCTCCGTGCATTACAGTCTCTGTATGAAGCAATACATCGAAAGTCTTCCATTCAGGTCGGAGAAAGTCGGCATACAACTTAAATAAGTCGGGCACGAGGTATTCCCCAAATTGCTCCTGAATCTGGTATGCGGAATATCCGTAAAGTGCGGTGGCTGCACCTACAATTAAGCCAATCTCCTGAATCGGATAATTTAAGTTTAATTCGTATTGATCGGATGCACCGGAGTGAAGGATTAACTTATCCCAGGCACCCTCCGGGAAGGTACTGTTGACATATTTCTTGAGTAAATAGAAGATGGATCCGTGAACTTTTGGGGATTCGTCTAGCATATTAGTATAAAGTGCAAGTTTTATTGTCAGTAGTTTGATGAACCAAACCGGCCACCTCTCGTCAGCGATATCGTTAAAGGGAATGCAGGGTCATTTATAAGAAGCACAGCAATCACTTAAACTTAGTTGTTTTCGATTTGTTTACTAATGAAGTCTAACTCCTCAACTGTAAGAGTCTTGCCAGCAATGTGTCGCCAGGCTCCGTGTATTAGCCTTTGGATAGTGGAAACCGTCTTTCCATCCTTTATCAAATGGAAATTAGAATGATTGGTTTGATGTACAGCGTACACATCAATTTTGTCACAACCGTAAAACGATTGAGGGCAATCTATTTCAAAAGAAGTCATAGCTTGAGAGCGTTTACTGCAATAGTAGTAATAAATAATTATTTAAAAAACCAGTAATACTGCTTAATCCCGAACGAGAATTTCCCTCGCTGCGCTTATGGGATAATTTTTCCGCTCATAGCCGCGGGCTAGGCTAGTTGTTTTTCGCCTCTAGTTATGATTTTCAATGATGTTCAAGCTTTCCTTCGGAAGGTTGCTGTAGGTCAAAGAACCAAACCCCATCGCTGCGTCTGCAGCTTCGAAAGTTTCTACTGAGGCTTAGACTGTGCTACCCGCACCAGCCGATGCGGACCGAATAAACTGAGATTCAGTGGGTTGGCTTAAGAAGCGTACCTAACGCTGGCTGGTGTAGAAGTGCATGCCTGCGGCATGCGGGTGAACGAATACGCGACTATAAAGGGGTGATATTAGTGGGGGTTGGGTGGGCTATGTGTACGCTACTCCTGCTTTTCTAGCGGACGGGTCTATGCGCCCAGTGTCCCCCGGGCGGGGGTTGGGGGTGGATCACGTAATTTCTAAACAAAAGATTCTTAGCTAACTCGAGTAATTCTCTCCGTATTGAGACCATCAGTGGCATGAACTTAATGCCTTGCCCTTCTCTTTAAAACCCCGCCAGCCGCTTCTTTGATAGTACTGGTAAATATAAAGGCACTTGGATCCACCGACTGGACAAGATTTCGGAGCTTTCTTATTTCCAGGCGGGTTACTACCGTGAAAACTATATCGACAGGCTGGCTAACATCGAAGCTTTCTTTTAAAAAGCCACGCTCGCCCTTGTAAACTGTAATTCCCCGGCCCAGCTCCATTACAAGGCCTTGCTTGATCAATTCGCTTTGTCCGGAGATGATCGTTACCCCCGTATATTCCTCTAACCCTTCAATTACAAAGTTGGTCATGCGGGAGGCGGTATAATAAGTTAGTATCGAGTAAAGAGCCGTCGGAAGCCCCAATTTGGTAGCCGCTATCAGAAAAATGATAATGTTGATGCCAAAAATGATTTCGCTGATAGTAAACGCAATACGTTTGCCGGTGTAAAGAGCCAGCACTTCCACCCCATCAAGCGCACAGCCTCCGCGTATGGCAAGCCCAATGCCAATGCCCATAAAAACGCCGCCGAAAATAGATACCAGCAGTTTATCCGAAGTGATCTGCGGATAGGGAAAGAATAGCAAGCAAAGCGCAAGCCCGATTATAGCCGCAAGGGTTTTCACAGCGAATGCTTTATTGATCTGAAATGCTCCCATAATAATGAAGGGAATATTCACAAGG
>NZ_JBBJNI010000013.1:39265-46090 GCF_037719425.1 Daejeonella sp.
TAAGCGATATTTACATGATAAAGCTCATGGATAAGCAGCGATATGCCGGTAACACCGCCATCGAAGAATTGGTTGGGTACCAGGAAGCTTTTGAGTGCAAAGCCGCAAAAAAGTATCCCGGCAAGGGTATAGAGTAATTCTGTAAGCCAGAGAGGTAATAATATTTGCTTCATATGTCAGATAGTACTTGCCATTACGTGTTTTAAAAGATTAAGTAGGTGATTTTTTGCCTCATTTAAATTCATTAAGTGATCTGAAACCCGATAAAGATATATATTTAACTGTGTACCATTATATCTGTCTACCAAAAGGTATAATTTATCTCTTAATATGTAATTTAACAAAATTAAGAATTAACAGTGAAGGCTTGAAAATTGGAACCGAGCTAAATAATGAGCAGGGATCGAACAGTTAGAAGTTAAGCATTTCTTTTAACCCTTAACAACAATTAGAATATGGGCGTGCGGCAGCTTGTCTTAAAGACAGCATTTATTTTATTGATTCTGGTACTCGTAACGCCTGTCTATGCCCAAAGGCATAGGGTTGATTCTATAATTACTGTATTGAAAGACGTGCGCACTTCTAACGTTGTTGATACCGTCCGTTTCAATAAGGCGATGGAAGGCCTTACAAAAACTACACTCGACGACGCCTCTGTATCTGCAATGGAAAAAGCAGGCGATCAGGTATTTAAAAAAGATATATACTGGATATATCGAACCAGGCTAAGCATTATGACCAGCCTCATTGCCACCAATAAGGTAAAAGCCATAGCTTATGGCAAACGCAATTTTGAAGAGCTGCAAAAAAACAAATCGCCCCTGGCTGTAAATATCCGCAGTTTTTTTTTAAAGCGATTAAGAATTCCTTATCGCACTTCCAATATGCTGGATGATGGGTTCACTTTTTTCAATGAAAAATTAAAGGAATATAAGTTGAAAAACGATTCGGTTGGGTTAGCTGATTGCTATTACGTGCTGGGCGGATTTTACCGAACAAAAGGTTTAATGGAAACTGCCATTTATAATATGAAGAAAGGTGTCAGTTATATGGAGAGTTCTGCTGTCGATAATCTGAATACACCAGAATTTCCTAATCCTTTAGGCAGAAATGCAAAGTTGAATAATTTTTCTGTTATTGGCATCTACTATATGTTAAACGGTGACTATAAGGCAGCTTTGAAATATTTGAACATAGCTTTGAGTGACGACGCAGATGCTCCTATATTAGGAAGTGTTGCGACTAACATAGCGGTGTCCAGGTTGTTATCCGGAACGACCGACAGTGTGGACTATTTTTTAAATCATTCCCTTAAGCTCAATGTAAATCAGACATTGAAAGACAACCTCGCCTATTTGTTGCAGGCTAAAGCTTTTTATAAAATTCAAATCAATGAACTGGCTGAAGCCGAAGCTTTGATACAAAAATGCTGGCAGCTTATCAGGCAGAACAATATACCGGCGAATGCACCCCCCGGAGCCATCTATCCCGATTATTACCTTGCATTGATAAGGATTAAACAAAACCGTATTCCTGAGGCCATTGCTGCTCTTCAAAATGATATCAAGTGGATACATCTGCTTCGACTGGATAAACTCAGAGATTATAAATTATTAGCTTCTTTACAGGAAAAGCAAGGTGATTTTCGGCAAGCTGCCATCAGTTATAAGTCATTTCTCTCACTCCAGGATAGCCTGCTGCAGGATCAGAAAAAATACAGTTCTTTAAGTTTCGAGACCGAGCAGCAAATGAGTACACAAGAGCTCTCAATAAACAAACTGCAAAGCGAAAACACTATTGCTTCCCTTACCAGGAACTTCATTATAGGGATAGCCGCTTTGTTGTTGGTTCTGGCGGCGGTGGTTTATTACCGGTATAAATCAAAGCAGAAAGCGAATAAAGTTTTAGAATCCGCGCTTACTGATCTGAAATCCACTCAAAGCCAGCTCATCCAGTCAGAAAAAATGGCTTCCCTCGGCGAACTTACGGCAGGCATCGCCCATGAAATTCAAAACCCATTGAACTTTGTGAATAATTTTAGTGAGGTAAATAAAGAAATGTTAGAAGAGCTAAAGGCGGAACGCTTAAAGCCAAAAGCCGAAAGAGACGATCAATTGGAAGATGAAATTATTAATGATGTAATGACGAATGAAGAAAAAATCTCCCATCACGGGAAGCGAGCAGATTCCATTGTTAAAGGAATGCTGCAACATTCCAGAAGTAGTTCTAGCGTGAAAGAACTAACAGACATCAATGCGTTAGCAGATGAATATTTAAGATTGGCTTACCATGGTCTTCGGGCGAAAGACAAAAGTTTCAACGCTCATTTTGAAACCGATTTAGATCCTGCTATTGGTAAAATCACCATTGTTCCACAAGATATGGGGAGGGTTATCATGAATTTAGTAACTAATGCTTTTTATGCGGTAAACGAGCGAAAGGCAGAAAGCTTAAAGCAAAATGCTGAAGGCGAAAATTACGAGCCAAAAGTTACCATAACTACAAAAAGACTTCCTGATAATATTGAAATCAGTGTTAATGACAACGGCAACGGTATTCCACAAAAAGTATTAGATAAAATATTTCAACCATTCTTTACAACCAAACCTACAGGAAAAGGGACAGGTCTGGGTTTGAGTCTAAGCTACGATATTGTAAAAGCGCATGGTGGGGAATTGAAAGTAGAAACAAAAGAAGGAGAAGGCACAACGTTCATCATTACACTTATCCATTAGAATAATTATGTTTTTTAAAAAGATATTAGTCATAGTCATTCTGCTAGCATTTGCAAGTGAGGTTACTGCACAGAAAAATCGTGTTGATTCTATTATCGCTGTATTACAAAAAATAGATGTTTCTAAGGGTGTGGACACTGCCAGGTTCATCAGAATTGCCAAACTAATTGAGGAAACTACATTGGATGATGCTGCAGTTACTTCTTTGGAAAGGGCTGCTGGAAAATTAAGAGTGGGAGATAATATCTCCTGGAATTACCAGGTAAGGAGGAGCGTAATGCTAAGTTTAACAGCAACGGATAAAGCAAAAGCCATTGTTTATGGTAAACGTACTTATGAATCTTTGCAAAACGGCAAAACATTATCAGCTATAAACATTCGCAGTTATTTTTTTAGGCAACTAAGAGTTCCTTACCGAACATCAGGTTTATTAGATGATGGATTTGCTTATTTTAATGGAAAGTTAAAGGAGTTTCAATTAAAAAATGACTCTCTTGGCTTAGCTGATAGCTATTATGTATTAGGGGGCTTTTACAGATCGAAAGGGTTGATGGCTCAAGCTATTTACAATATGAAAAAATCTGTTAGCTATCTTTCTAAAAATAGTAACATCAAAACAGAATTTTTTTCTGGAACGTTTAAAAATATAAACTTATGGGTTAATCATATTGGTGTTTTAGGTACTTATTACTTTCTTGAAGGGGATTATGATGAGTCATTAAAATATTTAAGAATTGCATTTCACGAGTTATCCAAGACTGGTAATGCTTTCGATGGATATATAGCAACTCAATTGGTTCATGCAAAGTTGATGTCTGGGAAAACAGATAGTGTAGAATACTTTCTTAACAATATTCTTCAAGATACCTTAACAAAGAAAAAGGAGGATATAGTATATTCTTTGCAGACCAAAGCATTATACAAGCTCAAAACAGGTGAATTAACTGAGGCTGAAAAATTATTGCAACAATGTTGGCAGCTCATCCAACTAAATAACCTGCCGGCAAATGCCCCGCCGGGAATACTATCGCCAGATTATTATCTGCATCTAATCCGTGAAAAGCAGAACCGAATACCAGATGCAATTGCACTGCTTCAAAAAGATTTATCAAGAATTCAGCTGCTAAGAAGGGAAAAGCTGATAGATTATAAATTATTATCAGCGCTGTATGAACGAGAGGGAAACTTACAGCAAGCCAACCGTTACAACAAATACTTTATCGCTTTACAGGATAGTTTGTTACAGGATCAAAAAAAATACGGATCTATAAGTTTTGAAACAGAGCAGCAGATTGATGCAAATGAGCTTTCTATTACTAAACTACAAAGTGAAAATGAAATCGGCTCAATCACTAGAAATTTCACTATTGGTTTAGCTGCATTATTACTAATCCTTGCAGGAACAGTGTATTTCCGGTATAAATCAAAACAGAAAGCGAATAGAGTTTTAGAGTCAGCGCTTACTGATCTGAAGTTAACTCAGTCTCAGCTCATCCAGTCCGAGAAAATGGCCTCGCTGGGGGAGCTCACCGCAGGCATTGCCCACGAAATACAAAACCCCTTGAACTTTGTGAATAATTTCTCTGAAGTGAGTATGGAACTTGTTGATGAGCTGGAAGCTGAAAGGCTGAAAGCTGAAAGCGAAAAGAATATTGCACTTGAGGGTGAGCTTTTGGCGGATATCAAACAAAACTTAGGAAAAATCAGCCATCACGGCAAACGGGCAGACTTTATCGTAAAAGGCATGTTGCAGCATAGCCGCACTAGTACGGGAGAAAAGCAACCCACGGATATCAACACGCTCGCTGACGAATTCCTGAAACTTTCCTACCACGGCCTGCGGGCAAAGGATAAATCCTTCAACGCAGAACTGGTTACCAATTTCGATTCTTCTCTTCCGAAGATTAATGTTGTTCAGCAAGATATTGGCCGGGTGCTGCTGAACTTATTCAACAACGCTTTTTATGCTGTGCAGGAAAGGCGGAAGGCAGAGGGCGAAGCGTTTAAAGCAACCGTGGAAGTGAGCACAACAAGCAGAAAAGGCTTTGTCGAAATCTGTGTTAAGGACAACGGCAGCGGCATATCCGATGCTATTAAAGAAAAGATCATGCAGCCCTTTTTCACCACTAAGCCTACCGGCGAAGGAACAGGCCTGGGTTTATCGCTCAGCTACGATATTGTGAAGGCGCATGGCGGAGAAATGAAGGTGGAAACGAAAAAAGCCCGCCCGCCTGCCCGAACTGATCGCTCAGGCGGGGATGACCCGGTCGGACGGGGCGAAGGTGCAGAATTTTCAATAACATTACCAGTATAAGTCCAAGTGCTATTATGAGAAAAATCTTAGTTCTTCTTTGTTTGCTAACATCCCACCATGCTTTTTGTCAGCTCCGTGAGTTGCGTTTTGATCGCCTTACTGTTGAGGATGGCTTGCCGGAAAATTATGTTACCTGTTCCATACAGGACAAATACGGTTATATATGGTTCGGCACGCAAAATGGGCTGGTGCGCTACGATGGCTACCAGGTAAAGGTGTATAACCTGCAAACAGCGGATAAGAAAGAAAGGGTATACCGCTCCATCCGAACATTGTTCGAAGACAGCAAAGGCAATATTTGGGTGGGAACTAATATCGAAGGTTTATTTCGGCATAACAGGGCTTCTGATAATTTTACGCTCTACGAACATCCTAAAAAGGAATCCGCAGGCAAAAGAGAAAGTTTGTATGCAATTTCGGAAGATGCAAATGGACAAATTTGGACCGCATCGTTCTTAGGAGAAGGGTCGAGTATAAACTTCCATCTTGATCGGATTGATCCCAACACCGGAAAGTTTACCACGTTTGATTCCAGATCAAAAGGAGCAAGGCATTTTCCTTCAACAAAAATTTATTCTTTAGTTCATGATGCGCAAAAAAATATATGGGCAGCAACAGAGAATGGGCTTTTTAAGTATGATCCGGTTAAAAATAAATCATCCGTTTACTTAACTTCTGCCGACCTTAATCATCCAAACACGTTTATCAAAATATATGAAGCCCCCTCACAGCCTGGCATCTTATGGTTGGGTAGTTTAACTGGAACTGGTTTATGGCGTTTCGATACCAAAAGCGAAAAGCATACAACTTTTAATCATGTAAAAGGCAATGCAAAGAGTTTAGTAAATGATACCATCTATTCTATGTTTGAGGATAATAAGAAAAAACTCTGGATCGGTACAAAAGACGGATTATCGCTGATGAACAGGGCTAGCGGTGAGTTTGCCAATTATCAAACAGATCGATCCGGGGTGGATGCATTGCAGGATATTTGTCTTGATATTAAACAGGGAAGTGATGGGGCGCTATGGATGGCTGGGTATGGCTCAAAAGGCATCCTGTATCTCTCTTCTCCGCAAGCAAAACTTAAAAGGTTTCTAGCAGATGATTCTGACCCTAATGGATTGCCGACGAATGCCGTTTATAATTCATTGATAGACCGAAATGGAGTTGTATGGTTTGGTACACGAGGTTATGGGCTACTTAAATTAAATCAGCAACGATCGCAGTTTACTTATATCCATAAAAATGAAAGAGCCGATAGTTATCCCGGTAAAGATGTTAGGGATATAGTAAAACTCGCCAAGGGACGTTTTATCGTGTCAACGGTTACAACCCTATATGAAGCAAATGATTCTTTAACAGAGTTTAAAAAACTTATTATCCCCGGAAGCGATACCATTAAACCGGTTTACAGAGGCATCATGATTGATAAAGGAGGGATAGTTTGGATCAGTACTGACGGGCAAGGCTTGTTTAGCTATAACCCGGTTTCGCTCAAATTTAAAAGATATATCAACTATCCAAAAGACAGCACTTCCATCAGCAGTAATTATATCCGACGCCCTGGTTATGAAGATAGCCGGGGAAACTTTTGGGTTGGGACTTATGGTGGTGGGTTGTGTAAGCTCGATCGGGCAACAGGAAGATTTACCCGCTACCCGTTTATTTTTAATAATGGTGAAAAACTAACAAACGGAGCGCTCGATGATGACCAGGTAACATCTATTTTAGAAGACAGCAGAGGCGTTTTATGGATTGGCACTAATAATGGCG
>NZ_JBBJNI010000013.1:46100-47249 GCF_037719425.1 Daejeonella sp.
TACTTCGTACTACAATTCGGGATCAGGAATGCAGTGCGTCGTCAGCATGTATGAAGATCGTGCCGGCAGATTTTGGGTAGGCACTTATTTGTGGGGGCTATTTCTTTTTGATCGTGAAACGGGAAAATACAGGAGGTTCCAGGAAAAGGAGGGGCTGGCTTATGATAATGTTTCTTTTATAAACGAAGATAAGTCGGGGAACATCTGGCTTGCTTCCGGTCGTGGATTTTCTATTCTAAATCCAAAAGACTTCTCTATTAAAAAGTTCACAACCACGCAGGGCTTGCCTTCAAATGAACTTCTTAACACCCGAATTATTTCTGATGGTACGGATTGGCTGGTAACAGCAAACGATGGCATTATTCGTTTTAATCCCGACAATCTGGTTGTAAATAAAACCCTACCTAAAGTTTTTATTCAATCCCTTTCACATTCCCAAACCGACACTACAGGCGAAGCCATCGTTCTGATAGATAAGCAAAACAAAATTGAACTGGCTTACAATGAAAACAGAATCAGTTTTCAATATATAGGCATTCATTATGCCAACCCACGATTAAATCAATACGAGTACAAGCTTGAAGGTTATGATGAGGATTGGATAAAGGCAGGAAGGCAACGTACCGCAACATATACCAATCTTTCGCCCGGCACTTATACATTTTTTGTGAAGGCGGCAAACAGTGATGGGGTGTGGAGTAAAGATATAGCCGAGATAAAAGTGGTCATTCATCCGCCGTGGTGGAGAACTTGGTGGGCATATATCATTTATGCATTGCTTTTTTTAGCAGCATTAAGGGCTTTCAGCATGTACCGTGAAAGAAGTTTACGCAGCGAAAAAGAGAAACTGGAAGAAAAAGTAACAGCACGCACAACGGAATTAAAAGAATCGTTGGAAAGTTTGAAAGCAACGCAGTCGCAACTGGTACAATCAGAGAAAATGGCTTCATTGGGTGAGCTTACAGCTGGCATTGCTCATGAAATTCAAAACCCATTAAACTTTGTGAATAATTTCTCTGAAGTGAGCATGGAACTTGTTGATGAGCTGGAGGCTGAAAGGCTGAAAGCTGAAAGCGAAAAGAATATCGCACTTGAAGGTGAGCTTTTGGCGGATATCAAACAAAATCTCAGCAAAATCAGCCATCACGG
>NZ_JBBJNI010000140.1:0-11131 GCF_037719425.1 Daejeonella sp.
GTTTGGCGCCAATGCGAGGTTATGGTTTGCACAGGGCATGGCTGCCCTGGGTTTCAACAAGCCATTTAAACGGAATTTTTGGATTAGAAGAATACAATAAAAAATTATTTTACAAATTATCAAAAGGAAAATAAGAATAATTGTATTAAACCTTTAGATGATAAAACATCAACAATAAACTTGCAATGAGAAAGCTACTATTTTTTTACTGGCCTTAATGTTCCCGGTAATAGGTTTTAGCCAGGCTGCGAAAAAGCCAAATATCATCATGATTCTTGCAGATGATTTGGGTCGGGGAGATTTGGGTTTTCACGAAAGTGATATTATTAACAGGCCGTTATCCAAATCGTTTTGGTATCAGAGAAACAAAAATTGACAGGCATGGCGGAGAAAAAACATGTAAGGCTCCAAAAGAATGGAATATAAATAAATAGTTAATTGTAACAGATTCCAAATATTTTATAGTGAGACAAATATTTTATCTTTTTATTTTTTTGCTAAATCCATTGTTTAGCATCAGTCAGAGTTATAAAAAGCCTAACATTATATACATATTAGCCGACGATCTGGGTTATTCTGAATTAGGAAGTTATGGCAATACATTTAACGAAACCCCTCATCTGGATCGCCTGGCATCACAGGGAATAAAATTCACTAATTTTTATGCAGCGGCGCCGGTATGCTCGCCCTATAGAGCCGCTTTAATTACAGGACAATATCCGGCAAGAGTTGGTATTGTAGATTATTTAAGGCCAAATTCATCAGAGCGCTTAGATACAACCCATTATACTATTGCAGAAATGTTTCGCGATAATGGCTACTATACAGGTATCGTGGGGAAATGGCATTTATCAGGTTATGTAAAAAGTGGCGCTCCCAAAGAAGCTTTGCCAGATAAACATGGATTTCAGGAGGTATTGCTCAGTGAGAACCAGGGAATAAGTGTTGGGCCATACTGGCATCCTTACCAGTTTAATCTGGACATTCCTAAAAAAATGGAAGTAGAACATGAATTTCTTACAGACAGGCAAAACCTGGAAGCGTTAGAATTTATAGAAAGAAATCAATCGAAACCTTTTTTCTTATACCTCAGTCATTATGCGGTGCATACCTGGTCTACCGGGAAACCATATCTTGTAGATCATTTCAGAAAGAAAAAAGGAGCCGGAACCAGCCCAGCTTCCGGTAATAACACAGAAAATGATCCTTACAAAAACTGGCCTGAAGATGTGAGGGCAACAAGAAATAATCCTCACCTGGGAGCACAATTGTTTTCTATTGATGAAGGTGTAGGGATGATTATGGATAAATTAAAAAGCCTCGGCTTAGATAAAAATACCATCATTATATTCACCAGTGATAATGGTGGCGAAACCCGTGTTACTACCAATGCACCATTGCGTGGTGGTAAAAGTATGCTTTATGAAGGTGGAGTTAGAGAACCAATGATCATCTGGAACCCACAGCTTTTTTCCAAAAACAGGATAGAAACAGCAAGATTGGTGAATTTTGATTTTTATCCGACCTTTATGGAAATCATAAATGCGAAAAAGAACACTCAGCAATTAGACGGAATTTCTTTTGCCAAATTGCTGAAAAATCCTGAATATGAAATGCCTGAGCGCACTTATTACTGGCATTATCCATTAGAAAGTCCGCATTTTCTGGGTGGCAGATCAGCGGGTAGCATCTTAAAAGGCGACTGGAAGCTCATAGAATTTTTTGATACTAAAGAAGAACAGTTATTTAATCTAAAAAATGATGCGTTTGAAACGACCGATTTAGCTGCAAAAAATCCGGGTAAGGTAAAGCAGCTATCGGAGGAGCTTAAACAATGGCGCAGTAAATTGGGTGCAAAAACAACAGTTACCGTTAAGAATTAAATTATAAAAGTTAGCTTTTTATAACAAATTATTTCTTTTGTTACTACCCAACAACGGCAGTTATTCTTTTTATACCGATGCTATTCGGGTAAATTCCATCCATACCGTTCATAACTGTAATGACACATTCGGATGAGAAAGCCGCGCATCTCCAGTGCGGTTGCCGGGCTTGGTATGGGGAATTATAATTATTTACATTATCTTGTTTTTATGAAGCATCTCAATCGATATCTCTCAATCCTCCCGATAATATTAATCTCTATTTCATTTGCATCGGCGCAGTCGATAACGTCTGCAGAGGTGGACGTTTTAGCAGAGCGGACGTTAAAAGCCTTCGATGTGCCGGGTATTGCAGTTGCAATTATAAAGGACGGAAAAGTGATCCATTCGAAGGGTTACGGGGTCCGCTCGCTGGGTTCGCCGGAAAAGGTCGACGAGAATACTTTATTTGGCATTGCGTCCAATAGCAAGGCTTTTACAGCTGCCACCCTGGGGATCTTAGTTGATGAAGGAAAACTGAAGTGGGATGACAGGGTAATAGACTACATTCCCGAATTCAGGATGTATAATGCCTATGTTACGGAAGAGTTTACGATCAGGGATCTGTTAACACACCGCAGCGGCTTAGGTTTAGGTGCCGGTGACCTCATGTTCTGGCCGGGCCAGAATAGTTTTACTATGAAAGATATCATTCACAACCTGAGGTATCTGAAACCTGTTTCAGGCTTCCGGACTAAATATGATTATGACAACCTTTTATATATGGTAGCAGGGGAGGTCGTGGCACGGGTATCAGGCAAGCCCTGGGAAGAGTTTGTGGAAGAAATGATTATGAGGCCGCTTGGAATGAGTAAGAGCGCTTCATCGTTTAACCGGCTTAAGGATAAATCCAATGTGATTGCTGCGCACGCCGTAGTAGATGGAAAAGTAAAAGTAATTGACCGTGACCGGTTTGAGTTTGGAAATTCTGCAGGCGGTATCAATTCGAGTATCAGCGAATTGAGCAAGTGGGTGATCATGCAATTGCAGCACGGCAAATATGGTGACGAAAAGCAGCTGTTCTCGGAGAATGTGCATGAAGAAATGTGGGATCCACAGACTATCATTCCGGTGAGATCTCCGGGAATTTATAATACCCACTTCAACTCTTACGGACTTGGATGGAATATTAGCGATGTGATGGGCTACAAACAAGCCAGCCATACAGGGTTTGTCGCAGGCATGGTTACACAAGTAACGATGGTCCCGGAACTCAACCTGGGCATCATCGTCCTGACTAATCAGCAAATAGGAGCGGCTTTTAGTTCTATTACAAACCAGATAAAGGACAGTTACTTCGGTATCAAAGGTAAAGACCGGGTTAAAGAAAATGCCGACCGGATGCAGTCAAACCTGGGGAATGCCGATAAAGTGACAACTGAGGCATGGAAGGTATCTGCAGCAGCAACTCCGCCGAGTAATCTTGGGCAGTATACCGGGACTTACCGTGATGTCTGGTTCGGCGATATCTCCATCAGAATGAAGAATGGCAAGCTTTTCTTTGGTTCTCAGCGATCACCAAGGATTTCAGGAGAAATGTTTTTTTATAAAGGAAATACCTTCCTTGCTAAGTGGACAGACAGGAGCCTGGATGCCGATGCTTTTATTATGTTCTCACTGGATTATGAAGGCAGTCCTTCAGGTATTAAAATGAAACCAATTTCCCCCCTCACAGATTTTAGTTACGATTTTCAGGACCTGGATTTTAAGAGGGTACAAGGGGGTGATAAGGCTGTTAGTACTGGCTTGTAATCAGGAAAATATGAAGCATTATAAATTATTTGCCATCGTTTTGACGTTGATCGCCCTTTATGGATCAGTTAACGCACAACCGCCTAACATCATTGTGATCCTGGCAGACGACCTGGGTTACGGAGATCTGGGATGTTATGGACATCCTACAATTAAAACACCCAACCTCGACCGGATGGCGGCGGAAGGGATCCGTTTTACGCAGTTTTATGTCGGGGCAAGTATCTGTACCCCCAGTAGGGCGGCCTTTCTCACCGGCAGATTAGCCATACGCAGCGGTATGGCCGGGTCTGACAGCAGCGGCAATGCCCTTTACCCTAAATCTACCGGCGGTTTGCCCGCATCGGAGATTACCGTAGCTGAGGCTCTTAAGACTAAAAATTATACAACTGCTTTGGTAGGAAAATGGCACTTAGGTCATTTACCGCAATTTTTACCGATAAATCATGGCTTCGATCTATTTTATGGATTACCATATTCCAATGATATGGTGGCGCCGGCTTATAAAAATGCACCTCCTCTGCCTTTTATGGAGAACGGAAAAATAATTGAAAGTAATCCTGATCAGCGTCTGTTAACGAAGAGATATACGGCAAAAGCAATTGATTTTATAAAGGCAAATAAAAGCAAGCCTTTCTTTTTGTACTATGCAAATAACTTTCCGCATGTCCCGCTTCATGCTTCTGAAACCTTTTTAAATAAAAGCGATAGGGGCCTGTTTGGAGATGCGGTTGAAGAATTAGACTGGAGTGTGGGTGAGATCCTCAAAAACCTAAAGCTATTAGGTCTCGACAAGAACACTCTTGTTATATTTACCAGCGACAATGGCCCGTGGCTGAGAGAAAGAGAAAATGGTGGATCGGCAGGTATGTTATTTGAAGGAAAAGGGTCCACTTATGAGGGCGGCTTCAGGGTGCCGGCAATCGCAAGGTGGTCGGGCAAAATTAAGCCAAATCAAACCAGTTCAGCGATTGCTACAACCATGGACTTATATCCTACATTTTTGAAATTGGCCGGTGTTGCTTTCCCCGGAGACCGGGTGATCGATGGAAAGGATCTGTATCCTTTGCTGATGGGACAAACGGGAACCCAGGACGAAGTTTATTATTATAACCGGGACAAACTCTACGCGATCAGGAAAGGATCTTACAAAGCTCATTTTATCACTAAAGCATCATACTCTAAGGAATTGCCGGAAATTCATAACATTCCTTTGCTATTTGATATAGAGCACGACCCTTCCGAAAAATTTGAGATCGGAAAGGCTCATCCGGAAGTTATCAGCCGGATGATCAAAATAAAAGATAAACACAAAGCAGGAATAGTCCCGGCTTTCTCACAACTGGACCTGGGATACCGTGAAAAATAAAAAGTTGAAACATAAGCATTATAAAACATGAAAAAAATAAATTTATCTGTCCTGATATTAATCTTAGCATTTAGCGTTTATGCGCAGAAGCCACAGCCCAATATTGTAGTTATCATGGCAGATGACATGGGATTTTCCGACCTAGGATCTTATGGGTCAGAGATCTCGACACCAAACATTGATCGTTTGGCAGAAAAAGGTATCAGGCTTAGGCAATTTTACAATACCGGGAGGTGCTGTCCTACAAGGGCGTCATTATTAACCGGCCTGTATCCTCACAATGCAGGTATGGGATATATGACCGGATTCGACCATAAGTTGCCGGGATATAAAGGAGATCTTAACATGAATGCTCTTACCATCGCAGAAGCATTAAAGCCAGCGGGGTATAGCTCATATATGGCAGGTAAATGGCATGTCAGCTCTAATATCAGGCCCAACGGGTCCAGAGAAAACTGGCCTGTTCAGAGAGGGTTTGACAGATATTTTGGTATCCTGCAAGGCTCGGCCAGCTATTTCACGCCTAAAACATTGACAAGTGGTAATACCCTCCTGAAACCCGGAGCAGGGTTTTACCTAACAGATGCAATTGCAGATTCAGCCTCTGCGTTTATAAAAGATCATGCCTCATCAAAGGCGAAATCTCCGTTTTTCCTGTACGTTGCGTACACAGCTCCACACTGGCCCTTGCACGCCAAGGAAGAGGACATTCAGAAATACATGAAGCTTTATGAACAAGGCTGGGACAAGCTTCGTGACGAGCGGTATAAGAAGCAATTAAAAATGGGGATACTTGACGGATCGACAAAGTTAAGCAGCCGGGAAGATTCTGTACCTGCCTGGAAGGACATTCCATCGGGTGAAAAGGGTCTTTGGGTAAAGCGAATGGCAGTGTACGCAGCTCAGGTTGATTGCATGGATCAGGGCGTAGGCAGGATAACGAAGGCACTTCAGGATAATGGCTTGTCAGAAAACACAATGGTGATCTTTTTGTCCGATAACGGAGGCTGCGCGGAATATTTAAGCAGTGCCGACAGAAGCCTGGCGAAGCTGGGCAATGATGAGACTTATGAAAGCTACCGGGGTAATTGGGCGAATTTGAGTAATACACCTTTCAGGTTATATAAAACGCGGGTGCATGAAGGCGGCGTCCATACACCTTTCATTGTGAGCTGGCCGGGGCATACTGCAAAGAATGGGTCGGTAATGGATAACTCACCTGCGCACCTCATTGACCTGATGCCAACTTTTTTGGAGGCAGCAGGAGCTAAATTTCCTGCAGTTTATAATGCTCAGACAGTACATCCTCTGGATGGAGTTAGCCTTTTACCTGTTTTTACAGGGAAGAAGCTGGCCGAACGCAATTTGCATTGGGAGCACGAGGGAAACAGGGCTATCCGGGTGAAGGATTGGAAACTTGTATCAAAAAGTTCTGAAAAAGTCCCTTATGCCGGTTCCTGGGAATTGTATGATCTGGCGAAGGATAAAACGGAACTGAATGACCTGGCGGCAAAATATCCCGTAAAGGTGAAAGAAATGGAGGCTTTGTGGACTAAATGGGCGAATCAAAATAATGTTTTGCCAATAAATGGTACAGATATGACGACCCGCGGTGAAACGTTTAAGCGGGAGTACTGATCGGATAAAGACTTTTAAAATTAAAAAGGAGCTGCCTCATAAGAGACAACTCCTTTTTCTATTCAGAAGAAACTAATTACTTTCCTAATCTCGCTTTCAGGTTTTCGTCGATCGCGGCTAAGAACTCTTCAGTGTATAAGTAATGCTCACCGTGGTTTACTTTATTACCATGGATACAAACTGCTAGATCCTTAGTCATCTTTCCGCTCTCTACAGTTTCAATACAAACTTCCTCAAGTGCCTGACAGAAATCTATCAGTGCCTGGTTGTTGTCTAACTTGCCGCGGAATTCAAGACCCCTGGTCCATGCAAAAATAGATGCAATTGGGTTCGTTGAAGTAGGTTTTCCAGCCTGGTGATCACGGTAGTGACGTGTTACCGTGCCGTGTGCAGCTTCAGCTTCCATAATTCCTCCATCAGGGGTTACCAATACAGAAGTCATTAGTCCAAGTGAACCAAATCCTTGTGCTACTGAGTCCGACTGAACATCACCATCGTAGTTTTTACAAGCCCAAACAAAGTTTCCGTTCCATTTCAATGCAGAAGCAACCATGTCATCGATCAAACGGTGTTCGTAAGTTATACCGGCTTCGTCAAATCTTGCTTTGAATTCTTTCTGGTAAACTTCTTCGAATATATCTTTAAACCTTCCGTCATATTTCTTCAGGATGGTGTTTTTTGTAGATAAATATAAAGGCCAAACCTTTGACAATGACTGGTTAAAACATGCACGGGCAAAACCGTAGATACTTTCATCCGTATTGTACATCGCTAAAGCAATGCCATCGCTTTTAAAGTTATAGACCTCAAAAGACTGGGCGTCGCCGCCATCTTCCGGAGTAAATGTTATAGTTAACTTTCCTTTTCCTTTAGTTAGAAAATCAGTAGCACGGTATTGATCACCGAATGCGTGACGGCCAATACAAATAGGTGCAGTCCAGTTCGATACTATACGAGGAACGTTTTTCATAACGATCGGCTCACGGAAAACTGTACCATCAAGAATGTTGCGGATAGTTCCATTCGGCGATTTCCACATTTGCTTAAGCTTGAATTCTTCCACGCGCTGCTCATCAGGAGTAATGGTTGCACATTTGATACCAACTCCATATTGCTTTATGGCATTCGCTGCATCGATCGTTATCTGATCATTAGTTTCATCACGGTATTCCATTCCAAGATCAAAATATTTAATATCCAGATCAAGATATGGTGTTATCAATTTATCTTTTATAAACTTCCAGATAATTCTGGTCATTTCATCACCGTCTAATTCTACTACCGGATTTGCAACTTTAATTTTTTGTACTGACATATACTTAAAAATGAGGGTTTTTGGAATTTCGACAAAGATAAGAATTTTGGGTACACCCGAAAAGCGTCTTTGAGTATTTTTAGTGATAACAATGTGTGTCTTTTCAAAACTAAATCAGGGAGGTTATGTTTTAAAAGAAGAATTAAATCGACTTTATGGAACGCAGACAAAAACCGGGAGAAGAGCTTCTTCCCGATAAAACAGATAGAGATCAGGCATTAAAAGATGATCTGAATATGGAAGTGAATATCGATGACCTTGCATATGATGAAGAGAAGAACAGTTACGAGTTAGATGTCAAGAGCGAAGATCCCGACTATATCCATCTGGATCCTTATGATACAGCGGTGGAGAATGGCGGTGATGCAGACTCGGATTTCGATGAAGCCAACCCAACAGCGGTAAATGAATACGATAAAAACCTCAGCCTTGAAACGAATCTCGAAGAACTGGGAATGCACGTTGATAATGGTAATATAGTTGAAGTGCTGCCAATTGATGAGGCGCTTTCGAGAACGCCGGAAGATGACCGGGATGATCTGGATGAGGAAGGGTATCCGAAGAATAACAGGGTATAGTTGCTTCGCTTCGTTCGCAATGACAACTATTTGAAAATTTAGCTATGTCTTTATAGTAAAACCACCTAACGATGGTTATTTTAATATTTTAGTATTGTCATTGCGAGTGGAACGAAGCAATCAATAATCGATATCCAAATTAAACCTCCTCCTGAACTCCTCCAGTTTGGGATTCTTTTCTACCATGTGATTATACTTTTCGGTAGAGGTATACAGTCGCTTTTTGGTGGTGTTTTCAACAAGCCTGATAATCAGTTCGATGCTGAAGTTCTTAAGCTCGGTACGCAGGAAGTTAAGGAGGTCAACCTTTTCGTTCATTAAAAGTTCTTCCTGGACCTTGTTTTCGATGATCAGTTCAATGACGAAATTATCGAGCAGTGTTGGAGGATTGGATGTTATGATCGTGAAAATATTGATCTTGCCCTCCTGCTTAATTTTTGCCGCATACTGATTCCAGAACTTTAACAGGGAATCTGCATCAAAGACCGTACGGCTGTCGCCGCTCAGGTATTCAGGCTTCTGTTCTTCTTTCTTAGAATAGCTGGCTTCAAGGTCGTTCAGGTTTGGGATCAGCGAGGCGCTGCCTGTTAAAGATTGCTTCGGGATATTGAGCTTACCTTTCTTTTCTTCCGGTTCAGCCAGATTCTCTGCAGGCTGTGCGGGAGTATGGATTTCCTCCGCCGCGGGCAAAGGTTCGTAAGCTTTTACTGTAATTGGTTCTGCAGGCTCTTCTTCAATCTGAGAGGCGATCGAAACTTTAACTTCCTCAGCGGGTTCCGGGGCTTTTGCTAATGGCTCAAGTTTTTTTTTTACTTCCTGAGTTTCATGATTTGCAGGCTGAGCGCTTGACAGGTTAAGTATGGATGGCAGGTGACAGAGCTTTATTAAAGCCAGTTCAACTTGAAGGCGCTGGTTCTTGCTCGTTTTATAATTGAGGTCACACTGGTTTGTGATGTTTAAGGCTGAAATTAAAAAAGAAGCAGTTGAAGCCTGCGATTGTACACTATACTTCTGCCGGATACCTTCGCTGACCTCAAGCAATTTCAGTGTCGATACGTCTTTGGAAACCAGCAAGTTTCTGAAATGCGAAGCAAGTCCCGTTATAAAGTGATTGCCGTCAAAGCCATGAGTAAGGATCTCATCAAAGATCAGAAGGCATCCTGCAACATCTTCCGTTAATATAGCATCAGTCAGCTTGAAATAGTAATCGTAGTCAAGGATATTAAGGTTATCAATTACCGCTTTGTAGTTAACATTCTTATTTGAAAAGCTGACAATCTGATCAAACATGGATAAGGCATCCCTTAATCCGCCATCGGCTTTTTGGGCGATAAGGTGCAGGCCATCCTGATCATAGCTTACACCCTCTTTAACTGCAATTTCCTGCAGATGCAGGGCCATGTCGTTTACCTTGATCCGGTTAAAATCAAAAATCTGGCATCTTGACAGGATCGTAGGCAGGATCTTATGCTTCTCTGTGGTAGCAAGTATAAATATAGCGTATGAAGGAGGCTCTTCAAGGGTTTTCAGGAATGCATTGAAAGCCGCCTGGGACAGCATGTGAACCTCGTCTATAATATAGATCTTATACTTTCCAGCCTGGGGCGGAATTCTGACCTGCTCAATAAGGCTGCGGATATCATCCACCGAGTTGTTCGATGCCGCATCCAGCTCATGAATATTAAATGAATTGCCGTTCTGAAATGAAACGCAGGAGTCGCACACACCGCATGCTTCTGCTTCCGGGCTAAGATTCTGGCAATTTATTGTTTTAGCAAGGATCCTGGCGCAGGTAGTTTTCCCAACTCCACGCGGTCCGCAGAAAAGAAACGCCTGTGCAAGCTGATTATTTTTGATGGCATTTTTCAGCGTGCCGGTTATATGCTGCTGACCTACAACGGTTTGAAAGGTGAGCGGCCGGTACTTTCTTGCTGAAACTATGAAGTTATCCATCGGGTCCTAAATTAGAAAGAGGAACGGGTTAATGCAAACTTTTTTATTGGTTATTAGTAGTTGGTTGTTGGTTGTTCGTTGTTGGGGTGGATGCCTAAGGAGCTAGGGAAGCATATTACTTGGTGGACTGGGCGCTTAGTCTAACAACCTGCCTGCCGGCAGGCTAACAACGGTCCACCAACAACCAATAAGATAAAATAATTTAAACAATTTCAGATTTTGGAAGTTAACTAAAATACCCGTTTTCGGGTATGGCTGATGTGCAGCTATAACTACATCTTTGTAGAACTAGCGATGGGCGATGAAAACATTTAACAAGTACCTGAAATTCACTATAGGCTTTATTGTATTTATTGTAAAGAGGAATACAATGTAATGGCTTCCACGGCCTCTCCGTGAATACTTTCTTATCTTAACCACCTTAGCTTTGGCCGGGCGAATCACCACTCTAACATTTTGTCAAAACCATTTGATAAATAGAAAATTATACCTATTTTTGCATCCCGCTTTGAAGCCTGTTTAGCAGGTTTCGGGAGATTAATAAATAAAAAAAAAACAAACAGCAACAATGCAACAGTACGAAACAGTGATCATTCTGACCCCG
>NZ_JBBJNI010000141.1:0-11044 GCF_037719425.1 Daejeonella sp.
TTTATATTCCTCTTCTGTTAGCCACTTTTTATCTTCTACAAGATCGCGATGCATATAGCCAACAAGGGCGACCGGCCCCCCAAAGCCCCAGGTACCTAGCTTAAGAAAATAAAGGACTAAGTCCTTTAACGTATAACCTATGGCAGTTTCCATGTTCAAATATTCAAAATCTTAAACAATACTGAAATGCCTCTGCAAAAAAAGAGGGATTATCATTGAGCTTATTCCTAATCCAGGGTATACTTATACAGCCTTGCCAAAGCTTTATGATATTCCGCTTCAAGTTGTAAATATTTAGAATAAGAATCAAAATAGAAACTTTCATCCTGAGCATATTCGATGATCGTTATCTGACCATATCGAAGGGCTTTATCTAAAAGGGCAACGTTATTTAATGAAGATAACAAGGTACGGTACTCCGCCATTGCACTTCTGCGTACCTCGAGCTGATCAAAGTATTGCCTGTTTTCAAGCTGGTGCTCTAATTTATGGTTAACAGCATTGAAATTTGCATAACTAAGGTTCGCTTCCGCTGCTTTAATGCGGTTCTTGTTCTCCCATAAAGGAATACTGATCCCCCCGTGAATACCCTTGTAAGTCTGCCCCAAAATGCCCTGTGAATGGTAGCCCGTTTCAATTTTTGGAAGATTCAGCCTCCTTTGAACAGTGATCTGCTGTTGCCTGATGAGTTGTTCTTGTTCAAAAACCTGAAGAATAGGGTCGTTTCTTTCGATCAGACTATCTAGTGTCTTGAAATCAGGCAGTACAGTGACGGGAGGGTAAATTGTATCGGTGAGGGTCACATCCGTACCACCATTAAACTCTTTTAATCTTGTGAGGGTTTGTCTGATCGCATTGTCATTCATCATTACATCCTGCCGGATATTCAGCAGTTGTAACCTCGCCTTATTTACGTCAAGGATAATGGCGTCTCCCTTATCTAGTTTCTTTTGAAAGTCTGAAACTAACTGATTGGTACGCGATAACCTGCGTTTCAACTCAAGGGACTGTTTATTCAGGTGTATTAGTTCCAATGCTTCTAATTTGGCGTTAAGCAAAATATCCTGTGTAAAGACCCGATGCTGAAGGTCGGACTGAATGGACTGTTGATCAGACAGCTTTCTTTTGCTCCTATACACCGTGGGAAAATCCAATTGCTGAGTAACGGTAAAATCCCGCTGGTTCCCGGCACTCGCCGGAGAGCCGGAAAGATAGTCGTATTCTACTTTGGGATTGTATGGAGTAAGGCCGGTTTTAAATTCAGCCTTTCTTGCAAGCTGGTATTCCCGGTTTGCCTGAATGGCTTTATTATTTCTGCCTACCTGGCTCAGAAGACTGTCTACACCTGTTTGAGAATACACAGTTGTGGTTAACAGAACGCAATACAAACTAATTATCAATTTCGTCATTTTCCTTCTTATTTCTGACAGTCATGTAATAGACTATTGGTACAACAAATAAATTGAGCAAGGTTGAACTAAGCAAGCCTCCGAGAATCACTTTTGCCATGGGACTTTGAATCTCATTGCCTGGCAGTGCTCCGCCTAATGCCAATGGGATAAGGGCGAGCCCGGCAGTAAGTGCTGTCATCAGAATAGGACTTAGCCTGTCTTTAGACCCTCTGATCACCGTGTCATATTGATTAAGCCCTTCCGCATGCAGAGTTTTATAATGAGACACTAATAAAATTCCGTTACGGGTTGCGATTCCAAACAGTGTAATAAATCCAATGATTGCAGGAATGCTCAGAATTCCAGAAGTTAGCCATATGCTTAATACGCCTCCTATTAGAGCCAGCGGTAGATTCAACAGGATAATAGAAGAAATCTTCAGGTCCTTGAATTCATGGAAGAGTAAGAAAAATATGATCAGCAAGGCAAGTGATGATGCTACAATTAAAGTTTGTGACGCTTCCGCTTCCGCTTCAAACTGTCCGCCATATTCAATACGGTAGCCTTGCGGAAGTTTAATAGCCGAGCCAATCTTTTCCTTAATTTCATCTACCACACTCTTCTGATCCCGGCCCATTACATTCGCGGAAACCACTGTCTTACGCTCAACATTTTCCCGGTTGATAGTATTAGGACCGGTTGCCGATACGACATCAGCGACATAATTCAAGGGTATTTTGCCACCGTTATGAGTATCAATAAGCGAATTACGTATATTCTCAATGTTACCGCGGTTGGCATCGTCGAAACGTAAAAGAAGATCAAAACGCTGTGCTCCCTCATATACCTCCGATACTTTTTCACCAGCAAATGCGATGTCTACGAATTCTGTAAATTCACCAATGGTAATGCCATACTTGCTGAGCATAGCCCGGTTTGCCTTGATCTGAATTTGGGGGATTTCTACTTGTTGCTCTACACTCAAATCTACCAGCCCATCAGTACCTTCTACCGCATTTTTTACCTGGTTAGAAATATTGAATAAGGTGTTGAGATCGGTCCCAAAGATCTTAATAGCAATATTAGCACGTGTACCGGAAAGCATGTGATCAATACGGTGGCCAATGGGCTGCCCAAGCGTAATATTTGCTTCAGTTATACCTGCCATTTTCTCCCGTACATCCGCCATAAACTCCTCGCGGCTTCTCTCGTCCAAAATAAACGGAGCATCAATTTCGGATGCATTAACCCCCTGCGCGTGTTCGTCAAGTTCAGCTCTTCCTGTTCTGCGGGTGGTTGTTTTTATTTCCGGAACTGCCAGCAATGTTTTTTCAACACGAGTGCCGATAGCATTGCTTTCCTGCAGTGAAATTCCGGGAAGGCTGGTAACACTGACTACCAGCGAACCTTCGTTAAACTCAGGCAGGAAACTTCTTCCAAGAGTAAAGAATAAGACCGCTGCAAACAAAAATAAGGCAAAAGCACCAGCAAGTACTGATCTCTTAAATGTCATTGCCTTTTCAAGCGACCTTTCATACCACTTATTCAGCCGCTGCACCAGCCAGCTTTCACGGTGCTGCCGCCGCAGCATCTCATCTCCGCTAAGAAGATAACTGCATAGTACGGGGGTAACCGTAATTGCCACAACAAGGGAAGCGAACAGCGCAACAATGAAGGCAACGCCGAGAGGAGCAAGTAATCTCCCTTCCATTCCGGAAAGGAAGAATAATGGCAGAAAAGCTACAATGATGATAAAGGTGGCATTGATTACCGAATTACGGATTTCAACGGAGGCATCATAGATGACTTTCAGCTTATTCTGTCGCTCTGCCAAAGGTTTGGCTGCATTCTCCTTTAATCGCCTGAATACATTTTCTACATCTATGATCGCGTCATCAACCAGGTCTCCGATAGCAATCGCCATCCCGCCAAGGCTCATGGTATTGATCGAAAATCCGAGCCACTTCAAGGTCAGGACTGCTGTTAATAGCGAAATGGGAATGGCCACCAGTGAGATAGCGGTAGCGCGCCAGTTCATCAAAAACAAAAACAAAATAACGACCACGAAGATCGAGCCTTCTATCAGGGTCTTTTGAATGTTACTGATCGATGCATCGATGAAATCTGCCTGGCGGAAAATCTTTGTGTTAATATTCAAATCTGCCGGAAGTGTTTTTTTAAGGTCAGCAACTGCCGTATCGATTTGATTTGTCAGCTCAAGCGTGTTCACATTGGGCTGCTTCATTACCGTCATAATAACCGCCGGTGCACCTTTTAATGAGCCGTCACCTATTTTAATCGATGAACCGATCTTTATTTCCGCGACGTCTTCTATTTTGATGGGGGTTCCATTGGTGGTTTTAATGACAGAACTACCCAATTCATTAAGATCAGTGGTACGCCCGATCCCCCTTACAATATATTCGTTGCTGTGTTCATTCATGAATCCACCTGCGGCGTTTTTGTTGGCTTCCTGTGCAGCTTTCAGTAGTTCATTAAGTGAAACATTATAGTATCCCATTTTTTGCGGGGAAGCTAATATTTGATACTGCTTGTAATCTCCACCAATAACCACAACCTGCGAAACTCCACCGATGGATAGCAGCCGGGGCCGAATATTCCAATCGGTTATGGTGCGAACATCCATCATACTTGTTTTGGTGCCTGTGACACTTATCAGCATGATTTCGCCCATAATAGACGATTGCGGTGCCATTGTCGGGGCACTCACGCCCAGAGGCAGCTGATTGCTGACAATACCCAGCTTTTCACTAACCGTCTGGCGGGCACGATAAATATCCGTTCCCCATTCGAACTCGACCCAAACGATTGAAATACCAGCCGAGGAGGACGAGCGCACCCTTCGGACATTTCCTGCGCCGTTAACGGCAGTCTCTACCGGAAACGTAACCAGCCTTTCCACTTCTTCTGGAGCCATGCCGTGTGCTTCCGTCAGGACTACCACGGTAGGAGCAGTTAAATCCGGAAATACGTCTACTTCCATTCGGGAAGCGGTATATGTACCCATCAGCATAAGCAGGGCAGCAGCTGTTAACACGATCAATCGGTTATGCAGCGAAAATTGTATGATCCTGTTTAGCATCGCCTTACATTAATGTTCATGACCGTGAGCAGGCATAGTGCCGCTCATTGTTGCAAGTTTAATTTGATAGCCCCCTTTGTCGACCACGCGTTCACCTTCAGCAATACCGGAAATGATCTGTATGTTCCTGCCATCACTGGCGCCTGTTTTTACTTCACGTTTTTGAAAAGATTCACCGGCCGTCTGCACATAGACATAAAACACCCCCTGCTCTTCAACAAGTGCAGTTTCGGGAATGGCCAAGGCGTTATAGATGGGCGTGGTTTGCAGGTACACCTGTGCATAAGAGCCCGGTATAATTCCCGACTTGCTATCTATTTCAAAGTGGACAGGAATATACGGCGTGTTGTTGCCCGTTGTCTTTGCAACTGACAGCAGTCTGCCATTCAGTTCCTCGGTACTGTAGGTTTGCTTATTTTGTATGATTGTAAAATTCGCCTGCCGGATTGTTCCCATTCGGCCGGCATCTTTTAATGAAACATCAGCCCTTAGCACAAGCCTTTTATTTTTTGTAATAGTTGCAAGCGGCTGCCCGGCCGTCACATACTGGCCCTCAGTTACAAGCAATTCTTTTATAAACCCGCTTGATGGCGAAACAGCACTTTTACCCCCTGCTCCATATCCTTTTGAAAGGTTTGTTAGTGCTATCCGGCTCTGCTGATATCGAAGCCTTGCCTGCTGAAATGCTGTTTGAGTGATCAGTTTATCTTTGATCAGCTCCGTAGCGCGGTCAAGCTCCGCTTTTGCAGCATTCTGTTCAGCTCTTGCCATACCAATTGCTGCATCAACGTTATCGGTTGCGATCTCACCGCCCGTTACTGAAAATAATGCTTGTCCGGATCGTACAGGTAAACCTGCGAGAAGATTAGTGCCCCTGAATTTTACTATCCCAGCTGACGTTGCAACCACAACAGCTTCGTCACCCGGGGCCGATTGAACCTGACCAGTTGTTTTGATCACGTCGTAAATGGTTTGTGTTACCACGGGCATATTAGAGAATTCAACTTTCCAGGCCTGCTCTTTCAGGTAAGAGATGTCACCTCCAGTTTCTTCTTTTGGCTGTGCAGCTAGTGCAGTTTTTTCATCCGTGTAGATCGGGATACTGTCGATAATGATCTGATCAGTGAAGTCAGCAGTTTTGATGTCAAAAATGAGCTTCCCTGTACCAGCCTGCACAGGCTGCAGGGCTAACCGGTATATGCCGGGTGAAGCAGGCGCATCAGCACTGTGCTTAATTCCCTTTTCGCCGCTCACCAGGCTTACAGTAACGGTGCCCTCAGTATACGCACTGAAGTGATTACCAAGGTGGGTCAGATGCGCTGCGAACTTAGAAACTTGTCCGACGACCAATGGCTTAAACTCAACAAAAAGTTCCGTCTTGTCCGTGTATAAGGTATAAGATAGCGCTTGAAGTTCTTCCTCACCAGGGTGACTACCATCGGCGGCATGTGCATGCTCTTCCTCTTTCGACGTTCTGGTGCAGGACATGACTCCTGTAAGAAGTATACAGATAAAAATAAAATATTTCATACTAAACATTTAGTGAGTATGTTTTTCTCCGCTTTTGTGTGAATGGCCAGCAGTATCGGCTTTTACTGAATCTACTTTGAACTCTTCCTGTTGAATTGACGAGGTGTCTGCAGGATGGGCATCATGAGTAGAGCCATCCTCATGGATATGAGAATCTTTTTTCTCCTGATTATTGCAGGAAGCAATTGCGAGAGAAACGGTAAACAGCGCTATAAATAAAAATGTCTTTTTCATTTTCGTTAGTATTACAATGTTATTCTGTTGCAACATAACAGAATACACGAATGTGAATAAATGGGAATAATAGATAAAATCACCCCATGAATGGAGTAAGGGATTACTAAACGAAAGACGGGGGCCCTCGGAAACCGATGCCTTGAAGGTAAGGGGCGGGAGGAACAAGAGGATCCCGACAGTGGAGACTTATTTTAGAAATAGTGTTATTATCAAACCCGAATACTTCCTCGCTATATACAACGTGACGAAGAGGTATATGCTTTGCCTGCACAAAGGGATATTTAGCATCGCCTGGTTTTATGTGAGCTTTTCCAAACTCCGCGCTGTGATCTGCTTGATTTAGTGGTATTGATTTATCAGTCCCGCTATTATGGTGGTGATGATTTTGGTCACCATCATGGGAATGGCTTTGGCTAGCTTTTTTAAGGTGTTGATGAGGCATCATATTATGTACCTGCAACATCAAAAATGCTGACAGCAATACTGAAAATATGGAGATCCGTTTTAACACCTGCTGTAAAAATAATAATTAATTGTAAATAAACAGTGTCTATGTCTTTCTCGCTGTTGGTAAATTCATGAATAACAAGCTCTGGAGATTGTGGTTGAATAGCTTGGACGCAAATCCCCGTGTGGGCTTGATATTCCTGTAATCTTATTAATTCCCGTGTCTTAGCAATTTTTTTGCAAAGCGTTCAACGCCTTTTAGAATTATTTTTTTTACTATCTTTTCATAATAAATTCGAGGTGCCAGATGAAAATCTAACATGAAAACAGCAACAAAAATTATTATCGTACTTTTTGCAATTATTGTGACGAGATTCCTTGTATCTGTGCTGTTTTTCTTTACGATAGCCGAGTATAATAAAAATCCGCTGCTCCTACAGGTTCTTGAAGCAGCTATAGCCATTGTCGTTGGTATTTTTGTCTGGAAGAAAACAAAATTCACAGCCACAACGCTGGGGGCACATGTCTTCATGGTATAGAAAAGATAAATAATTGTGCCCTCGCGGCATCTTCGGGCAGGGATAATAAAATCATATATTTATTTTAACCGGACAATAGTGATGTTATACTCACATAATTCTTATCTTCAAAGGTTCTGTATGAAAAAATATCTTTTTACAAAATACGCAGCTCCGATACTGGGGTGTATTTTTTTAAGCATTTCCGGTAATGCCCAGACATTGGGCAAAAATTCTGAATTTAAAAAGCATACGCTCAGTACCAATTTTAAATCGGAAGGTGTGGCCACCGCTGATGTGAATAAAGATGGCAAAATGGATGTAATTGCCGGGCCGGAGTGGTTTGAGGCACCGAACTGGAAGATCCATAATATCTATGAATCTAAAGCATACAACCCCGCGAAAGAATATTGTACCTCCTTTTTAAATATCACACTGGATGTAAACTTCGATAGCTGGGAAGATTTGATTGTGGTGGGTTTCCCCGGAGACCCTGGCTATTGGTATGAAAACCCAAAGAATAAAGAAGGGCATTGGAAAAAGCATGCCTTCCTGCCTGAAGTTGGTATTGGAAATGAATCCCCGGCTTTTGTTGATATGGATGGCGATGGGCGCTTAGATATATTATGCACAGATTCGAAGGCAAATCAGCTGGTTTGGCTTCAGGCGCCGGTTAGTAAAAATGACACAACCTGGCACAGGTACGCTATAAGCGGAACAGATCGTGTCCATCAGAAATTCAGCCATGGAATTGGTTTGGGGGATCTCAATAAAGATGGCAGGAAAGATATTTTCACAAAGATCGGATGGTGGGAAGCTCCGTCCAACCCCAAACAGCCTGCCTGGAATTTCCACCCCGGTACCATCAGTCAAGACTGTTCCCAAATGCATGCGCTCGATGTAAATTCCGACGGTTTGACGGATGTGATAAGCGCTTCAGCCCATAAACTGGGTATATGGTGGCATCAGCAGAGTAAGGATGCAAATGGGACGATCACGTTTACAACACAGAAGATAAGTGATCTGTTTACCCAATCTCATGCCTCTTCACTTACCGATGTGGATGGCGATGGCCATTCCGATCTGATATCCGGAAAGCGCTTTTTCGCCCATAATGACAGCAATGTTGATCCCGGCACTCACGACCCTGCCGTATTATACTGGTTTAAATATACGCCGGGTAAGACCCCCTGGTTCACTCCCCATCTCGTGGATAATAATTCGGGCGCAGGTTTACAAATCGTTGTTACAGACATGAATAAGGATAAACGCACAGATATTGCTATTGCCAATAAAAAGGGGGTCTTTTACTTTGAGAATAAGATGAGAGGGAAAGCGGGAAGAGGGAAACTGAAAACTGAAAACTGAAGGTGGAAGCTGAAAGCTGAAAACCTGCCTACCGGACAGGCAGGCTGAAAGTGGAAGGCGGGATGGGATAGTTAATTAAAATGCTGTATCATGAGCACTAAAAATATCAACATTGCAATTGTGGGATTAGGATTTGGGGCTGAGTTCATTCCCATCTATCAGAAACATCCCAACGCCAGTATGTATGCCATCTGCCAGCGCAGCCCTGAAAAGCTAAAAGAAATTGGGGATGCTTTCGGTATTGAAAAAAGATATACCGACTACCAGAAATTGCTAAATGATCCTGAGGTTCACGCAGTTCATATAAATACCCCGCCTCAGAACCACGCCGAACAGGCAATAGCAGCCTTAAGAGCAGGAAAGCACGTGGCGTGCACCGTGCCTATGGCTACCAGCGTTGAAGATTGCCGGCGGATAGTTGAAGCTGTGAATGAAACAGGCCTTACTTATATGATGATGGAGACCGTGGTATACAGCCGCGAATTTCTGTTCATCAGAGAACTGTATGAAAAAGGGGAGCTGGGTAAGATCCAGTTCCTGAGGGGATCACATCAACAGGAAATGGCTGGCTGGCCGGGATACTGGGAAGGAATGCCTCCAATGCATTATGCCACGCATTGCGTAAGCCCCGTACTCGCCCTTCCCCGGGCAGATGCTGAATATGTTTCATGTTTCGGCTCTGGCCGCATCAGTGACAACCTGATACCAAAATACGGATCCCCGTTTGCTATAGAAACCTGCCATATCAAGCTCAGGGATTCGGATCTTTCTGCAGAAGTAACACGCTCCCTGTTTAATACTGCACGTCAGTACCGTGAAAGTTTTGATGTGTACGGTTCAGAAAAATCCTTTGAATGGACGCTCGTTGAACATGAGGACAGTGTGATACACAGTGGTGAATCGCCCGAAAAGGTCAAAATACCTGACTATGCGCATCTGCTGCCTGAGGAGATCCGGTCCTTTACTACAGGAGGGGTTTATGATGGTGAGGACAATACTCACCTTTCCTTTATCCAGGGATCGGGGCATGGAGGTTCACATCCGCATTTGGTGCATGAGTTCGTACGTGCAGTGGTTGAGGGAAGATCGCCCTATCCTAATGCAAAGCAGTCGGCTAACATTACCTGTGTCGGCATACTCGCTCATGAGTCGGCAATGGATCAAGGCGAAAAGAAGCACCTGCCCGATTTTACATTCAGTGCCTGAGATCGATGAAATCGCTGTGCTGCTTTTTTGTCTTTTCGCTTTGCCTGTACTCTTGTACGGTCATTAAGGGTCCTGAAAAGCAAGTCCGGCTTTTTGACGGCAAGACCTTCATCGGTTGGGAAGGGGACACGCTAAATACCTGGCGCATACAGGATGGCGCTCTGGTTGGCGGGTCGCTCGTCAAAAAGGTACCGCATAACGAATTTATCAGTACGACCAAAAGCTATTCAAATTATTTGCTTAAACTTAAATTTAAATTGACCGGTACCGTTGGCTTTATAAATGGCGGAGTTCAGTTTCACAGCCAAAGGATTTCCAACCCACCTTATGAAATGACTGGTTACCAGGCTGATATTGGCAAAGGTTATTGGGCAAGTTTATATGATGAATCCCGTCGGAATAAACTTCTTGTTACCGCCAACCCTGAAAAAATAAAACAATTGCTCCGCCCTGACGAATGGAATGATTACGAAGTTCGTGCAGAAGGCCGCCGGATCCGGATCTTCCTGAACGGTGAGCAAACGGTTGATTACACGGAGGAGGACCTGACCATACCGCAGTTTGGTCTCATTGCCCTGCAAATACATGGCGGGGGACAGGCGGAAGTTCATTATAAAGACTTGATACTGCATCAATTGCCTGAAAAACAAATAAAATAAACATCCGGCCTGAGCTTAATGTTATTAACGGAGGTTCAGCCTCCGCTGACAACTCCGTAGGGAGATATTGGGAGATTCCAGCCTTCGCTGGAATCTAACTGGAATGCTTGGTAAACCATCCGGCGGCAAGATCTAGCCACTGAGGGTTGGTTTTGTTAATCAAATTGTTTTTCCAGCTTCGCTGCCAGGTTTTTACCTGTGTTTCCTTTTTGATGGCTTGGTTGATATCTGTGACAGTTTCATACCAGACTAGCTTATTGCAATTGTATTTGCTGGTAAAGCCGTACACGAGCTTTTGCTTGTGTTCAAATACCCTCCTTCGGATGTTATTTGTAACCCCGATGTACAACACGTTATTATACTTGTTAGTCAGCATATACACATAATACTCCTTCATCCCTGAAAAATAAGGGACAAGTAGTTGAATAGAGTAGATAAGTGATTGAGGGGACAATATCATTTATCAATCGGCCATTGCGATTCCAGCGAAGGCTGGAATCTCCTATTTCTCCAAAAAAGTTGTCATTCCCGCGCAGGCGGGAACCTCCATACTGGTGTGTAAATATTAGTGGTGCTGGCTAACTT